>NZ_LNCE01000080.1:0-31793 GCF_001445815.1 Janthinobacterium sp. Ant5-2-1
AGCGCTCGGGCGCGGACATGATCTTTACGTATTTTGCGATGGATGTGCTGAATAATCCGTATTAAGGTTTGTCTCTGGCGCGCCGTTAGCGGCCTTTTTCACCCCAGAAGCAAGAGCTGGGGTCAGACCCGCCGGGTCTGACCCCGGAATTTGCCTTTGGGTTTATTCAGCTTTCCCATGCCCCTGAAAATCTCCCGCATCCTGCACGCCGGCTATGTCTTCGAATGCGAAGGCACGGCCATCGCCTTCGACCCCATCGTCGAAAATCCGTTCAGCCGCAACTGCCATGCGTTTCCGCCCGTGCACTTCGACCTCGACGCCGTGCGCCGGCTGCGCTGGGATGCCGTCTTCATCTCGCACTTCCACGACGACCACTGCTCGCTCGACAGCCTCGATGTGCTCGACCGCGCCACGCCCATCTATTTGTACTGCGTCTTCGACGAACTGTTCGCCATGATCCGTGCGCTGGGGTTTACGCAGGTGCAGCGGCTGCACGTCGACGTGCCCGTGCAGGTGGGCAGCATCGAGGTGATCCCACGCCGCGCACTTGATGACGATGTCGACTCGCTGTTCCAGGTGCGTGCGGCGGGTCTGAACGTGCTCAACGTCGTCGATTCCTGGATCGGCCCGGAAACGCTAGAACAGCTGGCCGCCTTTGCGCCGTGGGACATGGTGCTGTGGCCGTTCCAGACCATGCGCGAAATCGCCGTCATCGCGCCGTCGCAGGCGCTGCCTGGCCCGGTGGAGCTGCCAGACGACTGGGTGCCGCAGCTGCGCGCGCTGGCGCCCCGGTACATCGTGCCCAGTTCCTGCCAGTTCGTGCAGGAAGACTGGTCCTGGTACAACCATGCGATGTTCCCCGTTACCTACCGCCAGTTTGCGCAGGAGATCGGCGCCGCGCTGCCGGACGCGCACATCTTCCGCCTTGACCCGTCCACGTCGGTGCTGCTTGACGCGCAGGGCATGGCGCCGGCCGCACCACTGCCCTGGGTCATTCCCGTGGGGCCGCAGGATGTCGATTTCGACTACCGCCCCGAGGCGCCGCCGCCCGCCACGGCGGACATTGCCCGCCGTTTCGCGCCCTTGAACGATGCCGATGCGGCGCTGGTGCTCGACTTCTGCCGTAACGGCTTGCTTGAACGCTACCGCGACATGGAGCTGTCCGAGGACAGCTACTTCCAGCCACCGCGCCTGTGGCGCTTGTCCTTGTACGGACATGACGGCGCGGCCACGGTCCTGCATTACCGCACGCACGGCGACTTGATCGATCTCGTGCCGGAGACGGGCGAGGCGCCGGGCTGGACCACCGAGGTGCCGCTGGTGAAGTGCCATGCGGCGCTGGTACTGGGTGAATCGCTGACGTCGATGTACATGCGCATCAACGATGGCCCTTTCGATGCCGAAGCGCGGGCAGAGCTGGCGGAAGCCGACATCGTCGACGACCCGCTGATCCGCTGCCTGTTCAACGACGCCATCGGCGCCTACCAGGCGGCGCAGCTCAAACGCTTGCTGGCCCGCTGAAGAAAGTCGCGCGACAGGGTAAGATAGCTGCTTCTGACTAGAACGGGAAAGACACCATGGCACAAGGCAATGAAACGGCAATCCTGGCCGGCGGCTGCTTCTGGGGCGTGCAGGACTTGCTGCGCCGCTATCCGGGCGTGATCGCCACGCGCGTGGGCTACAGCGGCGGCGACGTGGCCAACGCCACCTACCGCAACCATGGCACGCATGCGGAAGCGATCGAGATCATTTTCGACCCGAACACCATCAGCTACCGCAAGATCCTGGAATTCTTCTTCCAGATCCACGATCCCAGCACGGAAAACCGCCAGGGCAACGACCGCGGCACCAGCTACCGCTCGGCCATCTATTACACGAGCGACGAGCAAAAAAAGGTGGCCGAAGACACCATCCGCGACGTCGACGCCTCCGGCCTGTGGCCAGGCAAGGTGGTGACGGAAGTGGCGCCGGCCGGTCCGTTCTGGGAAGCGGAACCGGAGCACCAGGATTATCTGCAGCGCTTGCCGCACGGCTACACTTGCCACTACATCCGGCCGGACTGGGTGTTGCCGCAGCGCGGGCAGTAAGGAAGCAGATATGCGTTACTGGCGCGTCGAGCGGCGGCAGGCGGAAGGGCAGCTGGACTTCGGGCGTACCCTGGAGCTGATGGCTGCCATCGGCCATGCCGACGTGAATGCCGTCGCCGGGGCCATCCTGAAAACGGTCAGCACGGTCGCGCCGATTGCCCAGTGCACGATCTTTGCCTATGAATTCGGCAACCGGCCACGGACTGTCGCTGTGGCCGACCGGCGCGGCGGACGTTTTTTGCAGGATATTGCCGACAGCTACGCGCGCCATTACTATGCGCTCGATGGCAACCAGCGCGTGATCGCGCCGGCGCCGGGGCGGAAAATCGATCCCGCCATCGTGCTGCACCAGCAAGCCAGCGACGAGATCGACCATGCCGGCTACCGCGCCGCCTGCTATCAAAAACCGAATGTCTCGGACCGGTTATCCCTGCTGGTGCAGCCGGCCGGCGATATCTGGCTCTCCGTCAATTTCTACCGCGACAGCAGCCAGGGCAAATTCCTGCCCGGCGAAGTGGCGGGCATCGAAACCCTGTCGCCGCTGTTTGCCCATGCCGTCAAGCATCACTACAGCCTGAACGGCCAGAATACGCAGGGCGTCGCGCCGATGATGCTGGCAAGGCTGCGCCAGCATTGCCCCGCCCTGAGCAAGCGCGAACTGGACGTATTGCGCTGCGTGCTTGAAGGCCTCACGGCCGTGGAAATCGCCGAGATCATGGGCGTGCAGCCGTCCAGCGTGACGACGTACCAGAAGCGCGCCTATAAACGCCTGGGTATTTCCAGCCAGCGCCAGTTGTTCGCGCTGTGCATGGCGCCAGCGCCTTAGTACTTTTGGCGTAGCAATGGCTCCACCTTTCTGACTGTTTTAGCCGTAAAACGTCCCCAAAATGGGGACAGCCGCCGGCATCGCCGTCTGCATACTGTGTTTCAAGCCGGGATCACCCGGCCGCTCTCACCCAAGAACAATAACAAGGGCAGGGCGACACCTTATGGAGACAAGCATGACCATCGCCACCCCCGCCACCACCGCGCCCGTTCCTGACGTGGCCGCCGAACAACTGGAACAGCAGGTGATGCGCAAGGTATCGCGCCATCTGCTGGGATTTCTGTTCCTGCTGTTCGTGTTTTCCTTTCTGGACCGCATCAATATCGGCTTCGCCGGCCTGACGATGATGCAAGACCTGGGCTTGAGCGGCACCCAGTTCGGCTTTGCCACCACCCTGTTTTATATCGCCTACATCGCGTGCAGCATCCCCAGCAACATCGTGCTGGCCCGTATCGGCGCGCGTAAATGGATAGGCAGCATGATGATCGCCTGGGGCCTGGCCTCGACGGCAACCCTGTTCGCCAGCGGTCCGGCCAGCCTGTATGCGCTGCGCTTTTTCGTCGGCGTGACGGAGGCGGGCTTTCTGCCCGGCATGCTGCTGTATCTCACCTACTGGTTTCCCAGCGCCTACAGGGCGCGGGCCAATGCCCTTTTCATGATCGCCATGCCCGTGACGGCCGCCATCGGTTCGGCCTTGTCGGGCCTGATCCTGGGCCTCGATGGCCACTGGGGCTTGAAGGGCTGGCAATGGCTGTTCTTGCTCGAAGGCATGCCATCCGTGCTGCTGGGCCTGGCCGTGTATGGCTACCTCGATGATGCACCTGGCAAGGCGAACTGGCTGAGCACGCTGGAACAGCAGGTGCTGGCGCGCATGCTGGCGGCCGAGCACAAGCCGGTGGCACCCCGGCAAAACACCTCGGTGCTGGCGGAAATGCTGTCGCCCACGGTATTGAAATTCGGCGTCGCTTATTTTTGCCTGGTGAATACTTTGGCCATGGTGGCCGTGTGGACACCGCTGATCGTGAAAAGTTTTAATAGCAATGCCAGCAACACGCAAATCGGTCTGCTGGCCGCCATCCCGCAAGTGTGCACCGTCATCGGCATGATTGCCTGGGGCCGCCGCTCGGACCGCTTGCAGGAGCGCCGCTGGCACATCGTCTGGCCCATGCTGCTGTCGGCCGCCGGCTGGATGTTCACGGCGTACTCGGCCAACCCCATCGTGCAGCTGCTGGGCGTATGCATGGCTTCGACGGGCGCCTACACGGCCATGTCCGTCTTCTGGACCACGCCGGACCGGGCATTGAGCCTGGGTGCGCGCGCCATCGGCATCGCCGTCATCAATGCGACGGGCAATATCGGCTCGGCCCTGAACCCCGTCGTCGTGGGCTGGCTGAAGGATTTCACGCACAGCTTTGCCACAGGCTTGCTGTACGCCAGCGTGCTGCTGGTGGCGGGCGCGGCCATCGTGCTGACCCTGCCCATCGCGCGTGGCGGCAAAGAACAATCTTGATTGAAGAGGACACATCATGAGCGACACGTTCCACCCTTATCCCCATGTGCCGAAGGTGTATCCGCCAGGCAAACCGGCGGGCGCCGCCACGCAGCACGTGCCCGTGCTGATTGTCGGCGGCGGCCCCGTGGGCCTGGCGACGGCCCTGGGCCTGGCCCGCCACGGCGTGCGCTCGGTGCTGATCGAAGCGGACGATGGCGTCTGCACGGGCAGCCGCGCCATCTGCATCTCGCGGCGCAGCCTGGAAATCATCGAACGCCTGGGTGCGCTTGACGGTTTCCTGGCCAAGGGCTTGCCGTGGGCCGGTGGACGCAGCTTTTACCGCGACGAGGAAGTGCTGCATTTCACGATGCCGCAAGACGCGAACCAGAAGCTGCCGCCCATGGTCAACCTGGCGCAATACCATATCGAGCAATTCCTGCTCGACGCGGCCGAACGCCAGCCCGAACTGATCGATATCCGCTGGCAAACGCGGGTGACTGGCGTGGACCAGCGCGCCGATGGCGCCACCGTCAGCGTGGCCACGCCCGATGCAACCTACCAGATCGAGACGGACTGGCTGGTGGCGGCCGATGGCGGGCGCAGCGTCGTGCGCGAGGCGCTGGGCTTGAAATTGCAGGGCACCAGCTATGAAGGGCGCTATGTCATCGTTGACATTCACCTGAAGAGCGAGCGCCCGACGGAGCGGCTCGCGTATTTCGACCCGCCATCGAATCCCGGCTCGACCGTGCTGGTGCACAAGCAGCCCGACGATATCTGGCGCATCGACTACCAGTTGCGCGACGACGAGGATGCGCAGGCGGCCGTGCTGCTGGAAAACGTGGCGCCCCGCGTGGACAGCCTGCTGGCCATGATGGGGGAGGCACAGCCGTGGCATCCCGTGTGGATCACCATCTATAAAGCCAACGCGCTGACCCTGGAGAAATACCGGCATGGCCCCGTGCTGTTCGCGGGCGATGCGGCCCACCTGGTGCCCATCTTCGGCGTGCGCGGAGCCAATTCCGGCATCGACGATGCGGATAACCTGGCCTGGAAGCTGGCCTACGTCGTCAAGGGCCGGGCGCCGCATGCCTTGCTGGACAGCTATTCAGACGAGCGCGTGTACGCCGCCCGTGAAAACCTGCGCCACGGCACCAAAAGCACGGAATTCATGGCGCCGCCCACGTTCGCCTTCGAGCTGATGCGCACGGCCGTGCTGGGCCTGGCGGGCAAGCATGCGCACGTACGCTCCTTGATCAACCCGCGCCAGACGAGCGCCATCGCGTATGCGCAGTCGCCGTTGAATGTGTTCGATTCGGATGTGTTTGCCGCCGGCCCAGCACCAGGCACGGTCTTGCCCGAGTGTCCGCTGGCGCTGCGGCACAACGGCGGGCAAAAAGCGGGGTATATTACCGATTTGGTGAACCGCACTGATGGCAATTTCACGGGACTGTACTTCAGCGACGATGGCCGCCTGCCTGCGGAATTGCTGGCGCTGGGCAATACATTGCCGTTGACGACCGTGGCGATCGCCCGCAGCGGGGCGCAAGGGGACGCCTGGGACCACACGGCGCAGGTATTCCCGCTGTTCGATGCGCAGCCTGGCAGCTATTACCTCGTGCGTCCGGACGGGCATGTGCTGGGGCGCTGGCGGCAGGTGCAGGCGGGGCAGGTGGCGGCAGCGCTGGCTAAATCCGGGGTCAGTCCCTTCGGGAGCGGTACGCGCCCCATTGGGGCGTGCACCCCCGCCGGGTCTGACCCCAGCACTTTGCGCAGCGGATTAATAAAAGTTATTAAGGAGGCAATATGACCGACATCGAACTCGATAATTTATACACCGAGCTGTGCCACACCATGGGCGGCCTGGGCGAACAGCGTTCGCCCCTGTTCCTGGCCCGCTTCGCCTTGCTGGCCATGGGCGCCATCGGCAGGGCCGACGTGGTGCAAGGCTTGCTGCGCGACGCGGCCGACGGCCTGGCGGAACAGGCATGATAGGCGCCGGCTACCAAAGCGGCTTCGGCAACGAATTTGCCACGGAAGCCGTGCCCGGCGCCTTGCCGCAAGGGCAGAATTCGCCGCAGCAGGCGCCGCTGGGGCTGTATGCTGAGCAACTTTCGGGCACGGCCTTCACGGCGCCGCGCGCACAGAACCGGCGCTCGTGGCTGTACCGCATCCGTCCCGCCAGCCAGCATCCGCCATTCACCTTGGTGGAAAATACCCGCATCGTCAGCGATTTTCACGCCATGCCACCGACGCCGCCGAACCAGCTGCGCTGGGACCCGCTGCCGCTGCCCGACAGCGCGACGCCAACGGACTTCATCGACGGCTGGCAGACGATGGCCGGCAATGGCAGCGCCGAAGCGATGAGCGGCTGCGCCATCCACGTGTACGCGGCCAACCGTTCCATGCAGCGTTTCTTTTATTCGGCCGATGGCGAATTGCTGATCGTGCCGCAGGAAGGCCGGCTGGCGATTGCCACGGAACTGGGCTTGATCGAGCTGGAACCGCAGGAAATCGCCGTGATTCCCCGCGGCGTGCGCTTCCGCGTGACCCTGCCCGACGGCGCGGCGCGCGGCTATGTCTGCGAAAACTTCGGTACGGCCTTCCGCCTGCCGGACATGGGCCCCATCGGATCGAACGGCCTGGCCAACAGCCGCGACTTCCTCACGCCGCACGCGGCCTACGAGGATATCGACGGCGAGTGCGAACTGGTGGCCAAGTTCGGCGGCCATGTTTGGCGCACCACGCTCGATCATTCACCGCTGGACGTGGTGGCCTGGCATGGCAATTACGCGCCCTATAAATACGATTTGCGCCGCTTTAACACCATCGGCTCGATCAGCTACGACCATCCGGATCCGTCGATCTTCCTCGTGCTGCAAGCGCCCAGCGAAAATCCGCTGTTTGGTGCCATCGACTTTGCCATCTTCCCGCCGCGCTGGCTGGCCGCCGAGCACACTTTCCGCCCGCCGTGGTTCCACCGCAACGTGGCCAGCGAATTCATGGGGTTGATCCACGGCGTGTACGACGCCAAGGCGGCCGGCTTCGTGCCGGGCGGCGCCAGCCTGCACAACTGCATGTCCGGCCACGGCCCCGACGCGCAGACGTTCGAGAAGGCATCGCACAGCGACACGTCCGCGCCCGCGAAGGTGGCCGACACCATGGCCTTCATGTTCGAGACGCGCACCATCCTCAAGCCCACGCCGTTCGCCTTGAACAGCGAACTGCTGCAAAACGACTACTTCGAGTGCTGGCAAGGCTTACGCAAGCATTTCGACCCGAAACAGTAATGGTCACGCGGCCCGCGTCAGCGTATGCGGGTTGGCGGGCCGCGCCAGTCCGAGGTGGCCGCGCAGGGTGCTGCTTGCATATTCCGTGCGGAACAGGCCGCGCCGCTGCAGTTCCGGCACCACCAGCCGCGTAAATGCCTCGAAGCCTTGCGGCAGCAGCGGCGGCACGACGTTGAAACCGTCCGCGCCCCGTTCCAGGAACCATTGCTCCATCAGGTCGGCCACCGTCTTGACGGAGCCGATCGCTTGCAAATGGCCGCGCGCCACGCGAAAGCGCAACACCAGCTGGCGCAAGGTGAGATTCTCGCGGCGGGCCAGTTCCAGCTGCTGTTGAAAGCGCCCCTTGCCATTGTCGCCGGCCTCGTAGGGCAGGTCGGGCAGCGGGCCGTCGAGCGGATAGCCGGACAAATCAAAGCCGCCAAATTCCAGGTTGCCGAAGTCGACCAGGTCCTGCAGTTCGCCAAATTGATCCTGCGCCTGCTGGTCCGATTCGGCCACCACCACGGACAGTCCGGGCGTGACCTTCAGCTGGTCTTGCGCGCGGCCGTATTTCGCCATGCGACCCTTGACGTCCGCGTAATACGCTTGCGCCACGGGCAGCGAAGAGGCGGAGCAGTACACCATCTCGGCCAGGCGCGCGGCAAACTCGCGGCCCGTTTCGGAATTGCCCGCCTGGACCAGCACAGGGTGGCCCTGCACGGGGCGCGGCAAGTCCAGCAAGCCTTGCGAGGCAAAATACTCGCCGTGGAAATCGAGCGCATGCCCCGCAGCGGGCGGGTAGAACTGGCCGCGGGCGCGGTCGGGCCGGTCGAAGGCATCGTCATCCCAGCTATCCCACAGGGCCTTCGACAGGGCGACGAATTCGCCGGCCCGCGCATAGCGGTCCGCATGGCTGCGCGGCGCATCGATGCCGAAATTACGCGCCGTATGCTCGCCAAACGAGGACACGACATTCCAGCCCGCGCGTCCGCCGCTCAGGTGGTCGAGCGAACTGAATTTGCGCGCCACGTGATAGGGGTGCTCGTAATTGGTGTTGACGGTAGCGATCAGGCCGATATGGCGGGTGACGGCGGCAATGGCCGACAGCAAGGTGAAAGGCTCGAACGGCAGGCCGATGGCGGTGCGCCCCGTTTCCGGCGTAACGTCGCCGGCGCGGCCGATGAAGTCGGCGATGAAAAAACTGTCGAATTTGGCTGCTTCTGCCAGTTGGGCTGCGCGCAGCCACCAGGCCAGGTCGGGCCGGCCGCTGGCGCTGGCCGACGGATGGCGCCAGGCGGCGGGATGGTGGCCGTGGCGTTGCAAAAAGACGTTCAGGACAAGCTGGCGTGCTGGCATGGGGATTCGCTCCGTGGTGGGCAGGCGACATTGCCTGCACATTTGCCGCAGCAAGGTTCGGGCCAACGCCCCGCATATGCAAAATCCGGATAAGCTAGCGCGGCACCATTCGTTCACGCCTGCAGATGGAGCGCGGTATAGTCGGCCCATGGAACTCTTAGCCCACAACTTCAGCAGCGATTTCGCGCGCAGCGCCCACCTTGCCCGTGGCGCCGGCGATGACGGCGACAGCGAGGCGCTGGTCGCCTTCCGCGACCCGCAGCAAATGAGCTTGCTGGTACGTGCCACGGCCTTTGTCTTTGCCGATCCCCGCTCGCGTCAGTTGCACGAGCTGATCGAACGCATCGCGCCCAGCGAGGCGACGGTGCTGATCACGGGCGAAACGGGAACGGGAAAAGAGCTGATTGCGCGCCATGTGCATGGCTTGAGCGGGCGCGCCGAACAGACGTTTGTGGCGATCAACTGCGGCGCGTTTTCCGAAACCCTCGTCGAAAGCGAGCTGTTTGGCTATGAAAAAGGCGCGTTTACGGGCGCGCAGCAGGGTAAACCTGGCTGGTTCGAGACGGCCAGCGGCGGCACCCTGTTCCTCGATGAAATCGGCGACTTGCCGCTGGCGATGCAGGTCAAGCTGCTGCGCGTGCTACAGGAGCGCGAAGTGGTGCGCCTGGGCGCGCGCCGCGCCATCCCCATCGACGTGCGCCTGATCGCGGCCACCAACGTGGACCTGGCCGAAGCCGTGCGGGCCGGGCGCTTCCGCGAAGACCTGTATTACCGGCTGCAGGTGATCGGCCTGCCGCTGCGCCCCTTGCGCGAGCGTCCCGGCGACATCATGCCGCTGACGCGCCATTTCATGGCCATCTATGCGCAACGCCTGCACTTGGGCGAGGTGGAACTGGGGCCGGACGCGCAACTGGCCTTGCTGGGCTACCCTTGGCCGGGCAATATCCGCGAACTGGAAAACGTCATCCACCGCGCGCTGCTCGTGTGCCGCAGCGGCGTCGTGCGGGCCGAGGACTTGAGCTTGTCGGGTTGGCACCGCGCGCCTGCCGCCGCACCTGTCTCTGCGCCTGTTCCCGACGTCTGGGCTGGCGGCGCCGACATCGCCTACGCGGCGCATGGCGCGGCCGGGCAGGACGATATGCTGGCCGCCGAGCGCTTTGCCCGCGCCTGGCAAGCCTTGCTCGACTCGGGCGAAGCCGTGGAATTCGAAGCCATGCAGCAGGAACTGGTGCGCGCCGCGTGGGAGCGCAATGAGCGCAACCAGGTGCGCACGGCCAAACACCTGAACCTGAGCCGCAACATCCTGCGCACCTTCTTGAAAAAGGCGGGCGCCATCGATTAGCCACGCGACTTGGCCAATGGAGCCGGACCCGCAGCGATGCGGCTCCGGCTTTTTTCATGGCTGCTGCGCGCGCAGCACGCTGTTGCTGGCGGTGCAGCCGATTGCTGCGCAAGCAGCAGCTTCGGGCGTCGATGGGTAGCTAGCGCATGGCATGTTTTCTGCGAGGAGGGAAGGGCAGGCCGCTGCGCGCACGTATGCAATGCGCGCCGCGACCTTTTCTTCGACCCACGACAGGAGTCCATGCATGACCATAGAATTCATCTGGCAATTGCCCACCAGCGGCGACGGCCGTTACGCGGCGCCCGGCATCACGCGCAGGGGCGAGCGGGCCGCCGGCGCGCCCAGTCCCTTGCAGGCGGGCGTGAGCGATCCGCGCGGCGCGCGTCCGCCATTCAATTATTTCGATTACCTGCACCAGATCGCCCGCGCGGCCGACCTTTCCGGCTTCGACGGCATCCAGATACGCCACGATACGCAGGGCGATGAAAGCTGGATCGTCGCCGGCTACCTGGCGCGCAGCACGCGGCACCTGAAACTGATCGCGGAATTCGACGCGGCCTGGGGTTCGGCCGTGTACGCGGCGAAGAACGCCGTCAGCTTCCAGCGCTTCACGGGCGGACGTTTCGCCTGGCAGATCGGTCATGGCGGCGATGCCGCGGCGCGCCGGCGCCAGGGCGATGTGGCTCCGGACGCTGACATCTTGCCGCGCATCGATGAATTCATCACGGTGGCGCGCGGCGTGCAGAGTACTTCGCCGTTCAGCTTCAAGGGCAAGTTCTTCGAGGTGCAGGACGGCGGCTTCAAGGGGCCGCTGGCGAACCATCCCATTAACACCATCTACCTGACGGGGGACAGCCCGGAGGCGCTGGCCCTGTCGGCGCGCCAGGCCGACGTGCACGTGTTCGATGCGGCGCCCGTGACTGCCCTGCAGCCAGCCATCGCCAGCCTGCAAGCGCAGGCGCACCAGCTGGGCCGCACGGTGGCGTCGGGCGTGCGCATCGACGTGCTGGCCCGTGAAACGTTCGAGGAAGCCTTGCGCGATGCGCGCCGCTACCGCAGTGGCGCGGGACTGGCCGACGATACGCCATTCGATGCCGGTGCCGCAGCCTTCTGGCCCGGCTTTGCGCAAGCGCAGACGGGTGCCCACGGCGCACTGGTCGGCAGCTATGCACAGATCAGTGCCGCGCTGGAGGCGTATGCGCAGGCGGGTATCTCCAGCTTCGTGCTGGCGGCCATCCCCCATTTCGAGGAAGCCTACCGCATCGGCGAGCACGTGCTGCCTCGTGTGCGGGCAGCTTTGTACACGCAACGGCAAGCAGCCTGAATCCCCTTATTTGAAGGAGTACCACTACATGGCAATCGATTTTTTCTGGCGCATCCCCACGCATGGCGAACCGAGTTCGCACCGCGCCCGCACGCCGTTTCGCGGCGACTGGTTTCCCGGCAATGACAACCTGCGCCAGGCCGGCCTCGGTGGTGGCGGCGTCGACGGTTTTACGTATATCGACTATCTGGCGGAAATCGCCCGCGCCGCTGAACTGTCAGGTTTCCAGGGCGGCCTGATTCCGTCCTTCCCGATGACGGACGAACCGTGGGCCATTTCCGCGTTGCTGGCGCGCGAGACGAGCACCTTCCGCTTCATGATCCCGTTCCAGCCCGGCTTCCTGAACCCCGTGGTGGCCGCGCGCATGACGGCCAGCCTGCAGCGGGCCACGAGCGGCCGCGCCCTGTACAACGTGATCACGGGCGGCGGCGGCCCTTCGCAGCTGTGGTGGGGCGATTCGGCCGGCCACGACGACCGCTACACACGCACGACGGAATTTCTTGACGTGGTGCGCGGCGTGTGGCGCGGCGGGCCGTTTTCCTACCAGGGCAAGTTCTACCAGGTGGAAGACGCGGGCCTGGCCACGCCGCTGTCGGAGCAGGATTTCCCCGAGATTTATTTTTCCGGCTCGTCCGACGCGGCCCTCGGCTCCGCTTCCAAGCATGCCGATTACTACCTGACGTGGCTGGAACCGTTTGAGCAGCTGCGCGAGAAATTCGCCCGCGTGCATGAAAAGACGGCGTTGCTGGGCCGCAAGATCAAGTGCGCCGTGCGCGTCGACATCGTGGCTCGCGCCACGGAAGAAGAAGCGTGGGACGAAGTGCGCAAGGGCTTTGACGCCGTGGACCCCGTCACCTTGCGCCAGTTCCTCGGCGCCGATGGCGGCGATTCCGTGGGCGCGGCGCGCCAGCGGGGCAACCGCCCGACCACCCTGAACAGCTACAAGGACTTGATCACGGCGCCAAACATCTGGTCCGGCTTCAACCTGCTGCGCGGCGGGCAGACGCAGGGCATCGTCGGCAGCTACCAGCAGGTGGCCGAACGCCTCGACGAACTGGTGCAACTGGGCGCCGACGCCTTCATCCTGGCCAGCACGCCGCATCTGGAAGAAGCGTACAGGGTGGGCGAGGAAGTGCTGCCCCTCGTGCGCGGACATACGGCAGCCTTGCTGCGCGCCGCCTGATCCTTCCCCTGTTGCCGCGACAGCAGCGCCACCGCCTGCTGTCGCGCAGGCAGCACGCGGCGGCGCCGCTGCTGCCAAATCAACAGCACTATCATGACGATAGTCTTCCTTTTAAATCAATCACTTAAGAATAGTTTTGCTGCGCTGCGGCAGCGGGCATGCGCCTTGCAATACAGGTCATCACCATCTCGCGTTTTGACTTTACTCAAGGATAATCACCCATGCGCCGTTCGACTGCCCCCGCCGCCGTTTCTTCTTTCCCCTTTCATTTGACGCCAGTGCGCCGCGCGCTGCGCTCGGCTTTCGCCATCGGCGGCCTGATGGTCGCATCGAGCATGGCCCATGCCGAAACGACGGGCGCCGACGCCATTGCCGCCGTCGACGCGAACGGCGGCGGCGAGGGCGCCTCCCTGCAATCGGTGACGGTGACGGCGCAAAAGCGCGAGGAATCGGCGCAAAAGGTGCCGAGCGCGATCACGGTCCTCGGCGGCAAGGAGCTGCTCGACACGGGCATCGGCCGCTCGGCCAGCGAAATCCTCAATTACGTGCCGAACGCTTCGGCCGGCACGCAGCAGCATGGCCGTCCGCGCTGGTGGATACGCGGCGTGGGCGCGGGCCAGCAGCAGGTGGATTTCCCGAACCCCGTAGGCTTTTACCTCGACGACGTCTACATCAGCAATTCCAGCGCCACAGGCTTTTCCCTGTTCGACCTGGACCGGGTGGAAGTGCTGCGCGGCCCGCAAGGCACCTTGTGGGGCAAGAACACAACGGGCGGCGCCATCAACGTCATTTCGCGCAAGCCTTCGTTCAAGTCCAGCGGCTACGCCAAGCTTGACTACAGCAGCTACGACACCAAGCTGGCCGAAGGTGCCATTGGCGGCGCGCTGGTCGACGAGGTGCTGGCGGGGCGTCTCTCTTTCCACACGGAGCAGCAGGACAAGGGCCGCTTCCACAACCAGTTTACGGGCGAGCGCGATGGAAAGCTCAAGGACAGCGCCATCCGCGGCCAGCTCAAGGCCCTGATCGGGCGCGACCTGACGGCCAACTTGAACCTGCATTACCGCGACTACACGACCAAGGGCGCCACGACGACGGTGGCCAGCTATGGCGCCAATGGCGTCTACCGCAATGGCTACATCCCCAGCACCAATCCCGATGACGTGAGCACGAACGCGCCGGCCGACAGCGACGTGACGCAGGGCGGCGCGCAGCTGAACCTGGAATATGCGCTGGGCGAGCTGACCCTGACATCGATCACGGGCTATGAAAATTTTCGGAACGAGGCGACGGGCGACAGCGACAACACGCCGCTGGAAGTGGGCCGCAGCCGTTCAAAAGCCAGCAGTCGGCAAGTGTCGCAGGAGTTGCGCCTGACGTCGCCGCAAAACGGCGCCGTGAGCTGGGTGGCGGGCCTGTTCTATTTCAATGAAAAGATCGATTCCGATTCGGCCGGCGCGCGCCTGCCCAACGGCACGGTGTCGGCGCTGGCGGGCAGCACGCAGCCTGTCGGCTACAACCGCACCATCTACCAGCACAAGGCGCGCAGCGCGGCCATCTTCGGCAGCACGACCGTCAACTTCAGCGAGCAGTTCCTCTCCACCTTCGGCCTGCGCTGGACGACGGAAACCAAGGACCTGGACTTGCAGCGCGTGCAGGCCGCATCGAATACGGTGACGTTTGGCGACGCGGCCAGCTGGTGGAACACGGTCCGGGGCGGCAATTACGCTGCCGCCTCGGTCGCCAACAACAACTTCACGTCGAACCCATCGACCACGTGGAACGCGCTGACCTACGACGTGACACCGGAATACCGCTTCAGCCGCACCCTGCGCGGCTATTTGAAATACGCGCACGGCATCAAGTCGGGCGGCTACAACACGAGCGCCACGGACGTGCGGGCGCTCAATACGGTGAAACCGGAAACCCTGAACTCGTTCGAGGCGGGCATCAAGTCGGAATGGCTGGATGGACGTTTGAATTTCAACGCCAACGTTTTTCACTATGACTACAAGAACGTGCAGGTGAATATCACGGGCGTGTACAACGGCGACCCCACGCAAAGCGTCAATTACCTGCAGAACGTGCGCAAGGCCCACGTGAATGGCGCGGAATTCGAGATCGAGGCGCAGCCGACGGATAACCTGCACCTCAACGCCAACGTGGGCCTGTTGCGCACGGAATTCGACGATTTCGCCGTCCAGAACAATGGCGGCGACCGTTCCGGCAACGAATTCGTGCGCTCGCCCCATGTGACGGCCTTGCTGGCGGCCGATTACCGCTACCCGCTGGGCAATGGCGCGCAACTGGTCTTCAGCGGCGACGTGCGCTACACATCGAAGCAGTACTACTATGTCGACCCGCAAAGCGATGCTCGCGGCCTGCTGAACCAGGGCGGCTTCGCGCTGGCCAATGCGCGCCTGTCGTACGTGCTCCCGGGCGGCAAGCACCGCATCACGGCATATGCGAACAACCTGGCCGACAAGGTGTACCGCAATCACACCTTGACCAGCTTCGTGCCGGGCGCCGTCAACGGCGACACCGTCATCATCGGCCAGGGCCGCACGGCGGGCGCGTCGTACACGATCCAGTTCTGACCTTGACTTCTTGATGTAGAAAGGCCGGCGAATTCGCCGGCCTTTGCGTTTTCCCGTAGGTCGGCTTAACGCAGCGGTAGGTCGGCTTAGCGCAGCGTAAGCCGACAACACCAAACTAGGCCGCCACCCGCAACAACGCCTCCAGCCGCCGCTGCGCCTCCTCCAGCGGCCGCCGGTCGATCCAACTTTCGATATCCACGTCGCGATCCAGAAAACCGTGCTGCAGCTGAAAATCCTTTTGCTGGCGGAACAGCGCCACCTTGTCATCGGACAGGTCAGGCGCCAGGGTCAGATGAAAACCGTCCCGATAAGCTTCCGCCACGGCGTCGGCGCCGGCCCGCGTCTCGCCCTGCAGGATGGCCAGCACGTCGGCCTGGTGGCTGCGGGCCCAGTGCGCGGCGCGCAGGGTTTGTGTCAAAAAGCGCACGACCAGCTCGAAATGCTGTTCCAGCATCGTTTCATGCACGGTGATCGGGCGCGGCGTGCCATTGTTCACGCGGAAGCGCCGGTCGGGCAGGGCGTCGATGTCGATGCCCACTTCCAGTCCCGCCGCGCGGGCCGCTTCGGCCGCCGCCGCGCCTTTCACATAGACGGCATCGACTTCGCCGCGCAGCAGCGGCGCGATGCCTTGCCACAGTCCCGCGCCCAGATTGGCCGGTGCCTGGGCGTCGGCTCCTACTTCTACCAATTGCACGTCGTCCAGGGTGAGGCCGGCCGACGCCAGCACACCCTTGTAGCCGGCCAGGCTCATGCCGCGCGCGATGCTGCGCCCGCGCCGGTTTTCGCGCAAGTCCTCGGCGCGGAACACGGGCAGCGCCAGACGCTTGCCATGCAGCTGCGCCGGTGTCGTGATGCCGGAACCGGGGCGCACGAGGATGGCTTGCCATTCATCGATCCACGTCAGGCCGATCAGGCGCGTGGGCGCCCCTTGCGCGCGCGCGGGCAGGGCCAGCAGGTTGCCGCCTTCGCGCACGAGCGTGGACAGGCCATGGTCGTAATGGTGGCGCGCCAGTTCGCCGCCCACTTCCTGCAGGGTTTTCAAGGCGATGCCGTCGCGGGCGAATTCCTCGTCCAGCCAGCCCAGTTTATAGGCCAGGCCCGTCGCCGTGGGCACGGGGCAGCGGGTGAACCAGACGGTATCGACAGCGGGGGATGTTGCGGTAGTCATGGGATTCCTTGGTGGTGGGTGGAGCCTGGAACCGTGCAGGAAACGTGCCCGCGCCGCTTGCTGGCTTGCCGACAGCGCGCGTGCAGACTCCTGCTGCCACGCCAGCAGCCGCTGTTGCGCAGGCAGCAGCACTTCCCCATTTCCCTGGCCTTGGCGCTGGCACGCGTCTTGCGAAAGTAGAGGCATGACTGACCCGTATTCCAACCCAAGCAAATGGAGCATGACATGACGGACGTGGCACAAGCGGAAGCACAACAAGTACAGGCGCAGGATCTGACGGCGGCCGAACTGGCCTTCGTGGAGCAGGTGCGGAGCGACGCGCAGATCGCCTTCGACGGTCTGCGCGAGACGGGCAGCCTGACGGCCAACGGCACGGTGGGCTTTGTCGAGCGCACCCCTGGCGGCGACAAGGTCGTGGTGGTCAACGATCCGGGCCCGTTCCGCCGCGGCCAGCCATTGAAGGCGGCCGTGCTGGCGCTCGATGGCACGGTGATCGTGGGCGACGCGAACAACGGCGGTGCGCGCTATCTGAAACTGTTCCGCGAACGGCCCGAGGTCACGTCGATCTCGCACGTGCATTCGCCGTCCTTGGGCGCGTGGGCGCAGACGCACCGCACGCTGCCGATCCGCTACGTGCCCGTGCAGCGCTTTCAGCTGATCCGCGAAATTCCCATCTATATCGACCGCCGCCAGCCGGAAGTCGATTTCATCCTCGGCGAAATCGCGCGCAACACGCATGCGACGGCCATCCTGGAAGCGAACGGCGGCGCCACCGTGTGGGGCAAGCAGGGCTTGCTGAAGCTGGCCGAATTCATCCTGCTGCTGGAAGAGGGCGCGCAGATACAGATCGCGGCCGAAGCCATCGGCGGTTCGCGCGATTTCGGTCCCGGCGTGCTGCTGCAGCAATGGAAGATGAGCAAGCTGATCGACACGGCGCGCGCCTTGTCGTTATTGCCCGCCACCGACCTGGTGTAACCCTTTCAAGAACAGGCCCACGATGTCATTGAAATTCTTACGTTTGAACTGGCGCAAAGTACTCGTTACCGCCGTGGCGGCCAGCCTGCTGGCGCCAGCGATGGCGGCGGCCGCGCCGCTGCCGGCCGCCGTGCGCATCGCCGTCGTGGCCCGCACGGCGCCGTCCGGCAAGACCGTGTTTGCCGGCTCGGCCGCCCAGGTAGCATCCCAAGGCTGGCTGGCGGCCGAACTGGGCAAGCTGGGCGTGAAGCTGGAATGGGTGCCCGTCACGACCAATTCCGTGGCGACGCAAGTCAACGAGGCGTTTGCCAACCACTCGATCGACCTGGCCCAGTATGGCGATCTGCCATCGATTATCGCCAATGCCTCGGGCTTGCAGACGCGGCTGATCTTGCCCGGCGGCAGCGCCAACAACACCTATCTGGTGGTGCCGAACGGCTCGAAGGCCAAGTCGATCAAGGATTTGAAGGGCAAGAAGATCGCGCTGCACCGGGGCCGGCCGTGGGAATACCCGTTTGCGCGCCTGCTGGAAGCGAACGGCATGAGCTTGCGCGACGTGAAAATCCTCAATCTCAATCCTCAGGCGGGCGCGGCGGCCGTGGCGACCGGTGGCGCGGATGCCTTCTTCACCCTCAGCGACGCCTTTTTGCTAGAGGATAAAAAGGTCGGCAAGATCATCTGGTCCAGCAAGGCGCCGCCGCAGGACTGGAAGATGCGCGCCGAACTGTGGGCCGACAGCGGTTTCTTGCAACGCTATCCGCAGCTGGCCCAGCTCGTGGTGACGGCCTATGTGCGCGAGCACCACCGGGCCGCCGGCGCCGGTGGCGAAGATGAGTATGTGCGCACCGAGGCGGCCGCGGGCCAGGTGGAAAGCGTGGTGCGGCGCGAACTGGCGGGCGACCATACGCCGTGGCAGGCGCGCTGGTCGCCGTTATTTACGGCCAGTCTGCGCCAGCATTACGTGGGCGAGGCGGCGTATGCGAAGAGCGCGGGCCTGATCGGGCGGCCCCTGCAAGTGGACAGCCTGTTCGCGCCCCAGTTCGTCAACCAGGCGCTGGCGCAGCTGAAATTGCAAACTTACTGGGCGCCATGACTTCCTTGACTATCGCCTTGCCGCGCGCCACTGCGCCAGCGCGTGCGGCCTCTGTTCCTTTGCTGCAGCGCTTCGTGCGCTCGCCCTGGTCCGTGTGGGCGTCGCCGCTGGCCTTGCTGCTGCTGTGGACGGCGGCCACCACCTTCGAATGGATGCCTGCGCACATTTTGATGTCGCCATGGCAGGTGCTGCTGACGGCGCGCGACCTGGCCGAGAGCGGCGAACTGGGCCAGCACCTGGGCATCAGCCTGTTCCGCCTGCTGGCCGGCTTCGGCCTGGGCGCCAGCGTGGGCCTGGCGTTCGGCGTCGTGCTGGGCCTGTCGCCTGGCTTGCGCAGCTATGTCGACCCCACGTTCAATGTCTTGCGCCAGTTGCCCACGGTGGCCTTGATCCCCCTGTTTATCTTGCTGTTCGGCATAGGCGAGAGCTTCAAGGTGTTTATCGTCGCCAAGGCCAGTTTCTTTATCGTCGCGCTGGCCGTGCATGACGCCATCCGCAACCTGTCGCAGCGCTATTTTGAAGTGGCGCAAGTGTATTGCTTTTCGCGCTGGCAGCGCATCCGCCTGATCGTCTTGCCCGCCATCGTGCCGGCCGCGCTGACGGGCATGCGCATCGCCCTGTCGCGCTCGTGGATGGTGCTGGTGGGGGCGGAATTGCTGGCCGCCGACAGCGGCCTGGGCCAGATGATGGAAATGGGCCGGCAAATGTTCCGCCTCGACGTGGTGATGGTGGGCGTGGTGCTGACGGGCGTGATCGGCTTTGGCCTGGACCGGCTTTGCCACGCGCTGGAAGCGCGGCTGATGCGCTGGAAGCGTAGCGGGGAGTTCAAATGAAGCAACGGATAATACTCATTATCAAGGGCGCGCTGCTGCCGCTGGCCTTGCTGGGCGCCTGGCAATGGGCTTCCGGCCAAGGCGCGGCGGCCGCCTACATCTTCGTGTCGCTGGGCGACCTGGCGCACAGCTTGCGCGACCTGGTCTTGACGGGCGAACTGTGGGTGCATCTGCGCGCCAGCCTGGGCAGGACGTTGGCCGGCTTGCTGCTGGGCGGCAGCGCCGGCATCGTCACGGGCGCGCTGATGGCGCAGTCGCCGCTGGCGGACAGATTGATCGGTCCGCTGTTTCACAGCATCCGCCAAGTTCCCCTGCTGGGCCTGATCCCCTTGCTGGGCTTGTGGGTGGGCAATGGCGACGGCGCCAAGCTGCTGGTGATCGCCATCGCCGCATTCTATCCTACCGTGCTCAACACGTATGCGGGCATGCGCCAGGTGGAGGGGCGCTTGCGCGAAGTGGGGCAGGTGCTGACCCTGACGCGCACGCAGACCCTGCGCCAGATTCTGTTGCCGGGCGCCATGCCGGCCATCGTCACGGGCGTCACGCATGCGCTGGCTTTCGCCTGGCTCGCCTGCCTGGGCGGCGAACTGCTGTTTTCGGCTGGCCCCGGCATGGGTTCCTTGCTGCTCAATGGCGAAGTGTCGGGCCGCATGGACGTCGTCTTGCTGGCCGTGCTCGTGATCGCCCTGCTGGCGCAAGCGATGAACGTGGCGTTTGCGCGTCTCGCGCGTTTGCTGGTGAAGGGGCGCAGCAGTGAGTGAATCGTTGCCATTCCAGCCAGACTCGGCCGTCAGCGCCCGCGAAGGGGAGCTGCGCGCCTTTCTGCTGCGCTTTATCGGCTTGACCCTGCTGTCGGGCGTGACCATCGGCATGAACAAGGTGCTGGCCACCTTGCTGGGCTTGCACCTGCACGTGAGCAATTTTCAGCTGGCCGCGATCAGCAGCGCGGAAACCCTGGCCATGGCGCTCGGTACCATTCCGGCCGGCTATATCTTGTCGCGCGGTAACCCCAAGCATTTGTATGCGGGCGTCAGCCTGAGCCTGGCGCTGGCTTTTTGCGTGTTGCCATGGCTGCCCGGCTGGCAATGGGTGGCCCTGCTGATGTTTCTCGTCGGCCTGTGCATCTCACTGCGCATTGTTGCCATGAGCACCGTGTTTCTCGTGCGCCTGCCGGAACTGGGGCAGGGCAAGGCGGGCTGGTACAAGGGGACTTTGATCCTGGGCATGCAGTTCCTGGGACCCTTGTGCGGCAATTACCTGATCGCGCAACTGGGGCTGAAGGCGGGCTTCTTGATTTCCGCCCTGATGTTTGCCATCCTGGCCGTGCTGGGCTGGCAAGTGTTGCCCAGCAATACGGCGCCGCGCAAGCAGCAAGGCCAGGCTTTGTTGCCCGGCGCGGCTAGCCTGCGCGAACTGTTGCGCCTGCCTGTCGTGCGCGTGACGTACCTGTTCGAAATTCTCGCCAGCTTCACGGCCTCCAGCGTGGGCGTGTTTTCCATCTTGCTGGCCATCCGCGTGCTGCACTGGCCTGCGCATCACTCCGTCTGGCTGATGGCCGTGCAGGGACTCAGCTGCGTGCTGGTGCTGCTGTTCCTGGGGCGCTTCGTGCTGGCCAGCCGTTACCGCGAGCAACTGTATGGCGGCGCCCATCTGGCCATCATGGCCGCCTTGTTGATCCTCGGCCTGTGGCCTTCCAGCATCGCCTACCTGGCTGCCTCCGTGCTGCTGGGCTTGGGACTGGGCGTGAATAACCTCGTCAACACGGACAATATCGCCCGCGCGCCCGTCGACAAGGCCAGGGTCTCCGCCCATCTGACCCTGTTCGGCATGGTGGGCGGCACGGCTGGCGCGCTGGCGGCGGGGCGCCTGGCCGACCTGACGGGGCTGCGCAATGTGTTCCTGATCTGGCTGGCTCCGTGGCTGGCCGCCTGGCTGGTTTTCCACGGCAGCCGCTGGCTGCGCCGGGCGCGGCCCGCCGCCATTCCTTCCCTAGCCCCCACCGCAGAGAGTGCGCCATGAATGATTTTGTTTCCCCATCGACCTTGCTGCCCCAGCGGCAGCACCTGAACGGCGGCTTGCAAGTGCAGCACGTGAGCAAGTCGTTTTCGCTGAAAGGCGCGCCGTTGCCCGTGCTCGACGATATTTCGCTCACCATCGCGCCGGGCGAGTTCGTCGCCATCGTGGGTGCGTCCGGCTGCGGCAAGTCCACCTTGCTGCGCCTGCTGGCAGGCCTGGACACGGATTACACGGGCTTGCTGCTGCACGATGGCGTGCCGATTCGCGGCACGGATCTGCATCGGGGCCTCGTGTTCCAGGATCACCGCCTGTTCCCCTGGCTGACGGTGCAGCAGAACGTGGCCGTGGCCTTCAGCAATACCAAGGTGCCGCTGGCCGAGCGCGCAGCGCGTGTGGCGGCGGAAATCACGCGCGTGGGCCTCGATGGCTATGCGGATGCCTATCCACATCAATTGTCGGGCGGCATGTCGCAGCGTGCCGCCATCGCCCGCGCCCTTGTCGGACGGCCCGACGTGCTGCTGCTCGACGAGCCGCTCGGTGCGCTCGACGCACTGACCCGTTTGCGCCTGCAGCAGGAATTGCGCCGATTGTGGCAGGACGAGGGCATCACCATGGTGATGGTCACGCATGACATCGATGAAGCCGTCTATCTGGCCGACCGTATCGTCGTGCTCGATGCCCGCCCGGGCAAGGTGCGCCGGGTGCAGGAGGTGCCGCTGGCCCACCCGCGCCAGCGCGGCTCTGCCGGTTTTGTGTCCATCCGCGACGGCTTGCATGCGGATTTCAGCGACCTCGACGAATCGCATGCGCCCGTGGCGCAGGAAGAACACCCCAGCAGCTTGTGGGATGGCAATGAATGGGCGCGCAGGATGGCGCTGTAGTTTCCTTTTTGACTGGTCCACCGACTCTGGAGATACAAGATGAGCAATGAAAATCAAGTAGAAAAGCAAGCACTCGACACCCTGTGGTACACGCGCTGCCCCGTCCCTACAGGCCTGGGGATAGCCTTGCAGCAAGGCTGGCTGGAAGAAGCCTTGCGCGCCGACGGCACCAGCTTGCGCTCCTTGCGTGAATCCGACCAGGAAGCCGTGCGCGAATCGCATTTCGACCATACCTTGCAAAATTCCGTGCGTCACGGCGGCAATATTCCCGCCCTGTGGGCACGCGCGGCGGGGCGCGAGACGCGCGTCATCGGCCTGTCGTGGTCGGACGAGACGCAGCTGATCTTGACCTTGCCCGGCAGCGGCATCAAGACCGTGCGCGACTTGAAGGGGCGGCGCTTCGGCTTGCCTTTGTGGGCCAAGGCGCAGATCGACTTTGCGCGCGCGCAAGCCTTGCGCGGGCTGGAAAATGCGCTGAGCCTGGAAGGCTTGAGCGTTGCCGACGTGGAACTGGTCGATTATGTGGTCAACACGGGCCAGAGCGAAACGGCGCCGGAGCAGGGCGCGGCGACGAATCTGTTCAGCGGCGCACGGCGCGGCGGGCAAAGTCCAGAATTGCTGGGACTGCTGCGGGGCGAGGTGGACGCCATCTTCCTGAAAGGCGCCTCGGCCGCGCAACTGGCGCAGCAATTCGGCTTGCATACGGTGATTGACACGGGCATCCATCCGGAACCCTTGATCCGCGCCAACAACGGCACGCCGCGCACCCTGAGCGTCGATGCGCACCTGCTCGACAACCATTTCAATTCCGCCGTGACCCTGGTGGACCAGGTGCTGCGGGCCGAAGCGTGGGCGCGCGGCCATGCGGACGAGACGCGGCGTTTTCTGGCGCGCGAATCGAATGCCAGCGAGCACTGGGTGCAAGTGGCTTACGGCAAGGATGCGCATCTGCGGCTGGACACGGACCTGGCGGAAACGTCGGTCGCGGGTTTGCAGGATTTCAGCGATTTTTTGTTCCGCTGGAATTTCTTGCCCAGCAAGGTCGACGTGCGCGCCTGGATCGATCCCCGTCCTTTCGAGGCGGCGCTGGCGCAGACGCGCCGGGCGGCTTGAGCGGGAAGCACGTCAACAGTGGCCATGTTCGATGATGAGGAGAATGCGATGCGGCGACGCACGGTGATGGGCGGGCTGGCCTTGCTGCCCCTGGCGGGACAGGCGGTGTCGGCAGTGTCGGCAGCGAAAGGGGCGGGGGCGCCGCCGGCGGCCCTGCGCATCGCCTCGACGGGTTTTGCGGAAAACGGCAAGGCGGAACTGGGCGGCATCGCTTACCGGGTGCAGCAGGAAGGCTGGCTGGCGCGCGAACTGAAGCAGCGGGGCGTGCGGCTGGAATGGCTGCCCGTCACGGGCGACACGGGCGCGACCATGAATGAAGCGTTCGCCAGCGGGCGCATCGACATGGCCGCGTATGGCGATTTGCCGTCCGTTATCCTCAACGCGGGCGGCGTGCGCACGCAGGTGATCGTGCCGGCAGGGCGGGGCACGGACCAGTTCCTGCTGGTGCCCACCGGTTCGCGCGCCACATCGCTGGCTGACCTGAAGGGCAAGCGCATCAGCGTGCACCGGGGCCGGCCATGGGAACTGGGATTGCGCCAGCTGATCGCCGACCAGCGCATGTCGCCCACGGATTTCCGTTTGATCAATATGGATTTGAAGCCTGGCACGGCCGCGCTGGCCACGGGCGCCGTCGATGCCTTGTTCATGATCAATGGCTATCCGCTGGAAGACAAGGGCATCGGCCGCATCATCTGGTCCAGCAAGGGGCTGCCGGAACGCAAGATGCGGGCGGAACTATGGGCGCGGCGCGACTTTACGCAAGCCCATCCCGACATCGCCGAACTGGTGGCCACGGCTTGGCTGCGGGCCCAGCACTGGGCGGCGCTCGATGGCAATCGCGAAGCGATCATCAAGGATGGCACGCGCAACGGCACGCCCGACAGTGTGGTGCGGCGCAGCTATGACGATCCGGGCTTGCAGTGGAAAGAGCGCTGGTCGCCCCTGTACGACGACGCCGTCTACCGCCATTACCGCCGGGTGCTGGCGTTTGCGCAGGAACAAAAGTTGATCCGCCAGCCCTTGACGGCGGAAGAATTGCTGGAACCTCGCTTTGTCGCGGCCGGCTTGAAAAAGCTGGGACTGGCCAGTTACTGGGAGCCGGCCAAGGTGTAGTGTGG
This sequence comes from Janthinobacterium sp. Ant5-2-1, assembly GCF_001445815.1. NCBI lineage: Bacteria > Pseudomonadati > Pseudomonadota > Betaproteobacteria > Burkholderiales > Oxalobacteraceae > Janthinobacterium > Janthinobacterium sp. Ant5-2-1. Next base: position 24,668 of record NZ_LNCE01000080.1, read on the forward strand.
CCGTGGGGCGTGGCTTAGCTTAATGCGGCAGGCAAACGCGTCCCGCTACATTGATGACATCGTCGCCCGCATGCGCGCGCAGTTGCAGCAGCATCAGGGCCACGCCCAGCATCAGCGCCGCGGCGCAGAGTTTCTTGTGCATCGTCTTTCCTGTTCGTACGTTCGATGGAGGTTTGCCAGCATATTATTGCCCAAATTCAGCGTGCGGATGAGTAAATTGCCAAGTGTGCTCTACAATTATGCATCTGCGCATCCGCGCCATCTGAATTCTATGCATAGTATGTGAAGGGAATGACAAGCCTGTGACTTCCAAGCCGATCAAGATCGCCGCCACCGTCGTCGTGGCTCTCGCCGCTGGGGCCGGCATTTATACGTACACCCGCCCGGCCGTCACGGCCACGCCCGGCGCACCCGCATCGGGCAGCCCGGCCGCCGCGCCCCAATCGACCGTCGATACGGCCGCCGTGGCCAGCCAGTTCCGCGACTTGCTGGGCAATTTCCGCAAGATCATCGTGCTGCTGGCCGACGAGCAAAGCTTGCCCGAAGGCGCGCGCGACGAAGCCCGCAAAGTGGGGCAGGCGCTGTTCCATGAAAACCAGGAACGCATCGCCAAGCTCGATCTTGCGCTTGACCAATTGATTGCGCCCACCAATCCGGGCCGCTTCGAGGCGCTCGACAGCCTGTTGACGTATATCGAATCCGATCCCGGCCTGTACGACGCGGACCGCCTGGCTTTCCGCGAACTGCTGCAAAGCATGCTGGCCGACGTGGCCAAGGATTCGTCCTTGCCGGCGATAAAGCTGCACAAGCGCATTTCCGAAGACCTGGACGCGCTGGGCGAGATCGAGCGCAATTACGAGAAGGAAATCCGGCAGATCTTCGGCAACCTGGGCCAGCGCGCCATCGAACTCAAGCGCGAGCGGTGGGATGATTATGTGGCGCAGCTGAAAAAACTCTACAGCCGCGAACAGATTTTGAAGGAAAACGGCATCGTCGTGCCGTATGCCGTGCCGCCGGCAGGCTCTGTACCTGAAGCCAAGCCCGTGCCGAAGAAAGACGAAGCGGAAATCTTCGGCCTGGGCTTGCCGAAGAAGACCATCGTGCTGACCTTCGACGATGGCCCGCACCGTCGCTACACGGAAGAAATCAGCGCCATCCTGAAACAATATGGCGTGCCGGCCGTGTTCTTCAACGTGGGCCGCAACCTCGGTTCGCTCGATGCGGAAGGCCATGCCAAGCTGAACGCAGGCGCGGAAGTGAGCCGCAAGCTGATGAAAGAGGGCTATGCCGTGGGCAACCACAGTTTCAGCCATGCACAGCTGTCGAAACAGACGGGCGACAAGTTGAAGGGCGAAATCCTCGGCACCGACACCTTGTTGAAGGCCATCAGCCCCGAGCGGGCCGCGCTGTTCCGCTTTCCGTATGGCGCGCGCAACAGCGAAGGCATGGCCGCGCTGGCCGATGCCCATTTGAAATCCGTGATGTGGAATATCGATTCGCTGGACTGGGCCGACCCCGTGCCCAGTTCCATCACGAACCGGGTGCTGGCGTCCGTCGACAAGGCGGGGCGCGGCATCATTTTGTTCCATGACATCCACGAACGCACGGTGAAAGCCTTGCCAGCTGTGCTCGACAAGCTGATTGCCGAAGGCTATCAATTCGCGGGCTGGGATGGCACGAGCTTCCAGGTAGCGAAAAGCTCGGCGCCCGCCCCGGAAAAAGTGCCCGTCACCACCGGTTACGCCAATTCCTGGGCCGTGGTGATCGGCATCGACGATTATGCCAAGTGGCCGAAATTGCAATATGCGGTGCGCGACGCGCAAGGCATCCGCGAAACCCTGATTGAAAAGTTTGCGTTTGCCCCCGAGCGTGTCGTGACCCTGAAAAACGGCGAAGCGACGCGCAACAACATCCTGGCCGCCTTCCATGACAAGCTGGCCCATGGCGGCGTGCAAAAGAATGACCGCATCTTCGTCTTTTTCGCCGGCCATGGCGCCACGCGCAAGCTCAGTTCCGGGCGCGACCTCGGCTATATCGTGCCCGTCGATTCCGACCCGGCGCAGTTTGCCACGGATGCGATCCCGATGACGGAAATCCAGAATATCGCGGAAAGCCTCACGGCCAAGCATGCGTTCTTCGTCATGGACGCGTGCTACAGCGGCCTGGGCCTGACGCGCGGCGCCGGTTCCAGCTCCTTCCTGCGCGACAACGCCAAGCGCATCGGCCGGCAAATGCTGACGGCCGGCGGCGGCGACCAGCTGGTGGCCGATGGCGGGCCGAACGGCCACTCCGTGTTCACGTGGACCCTGCTGCAGGGCCTGGCGGGTAAGGGCGACCTGAACGGTGACGGCTTGATCACGGCCACGGAACTGGCGGCCTATGTGGCGCCGGCCGTGTCCAGCGTGTCGAACCAGACGCCCGCGTTTGGCAGCTTGCCCGGTTCGGAAGGGGGCGATTTCGTCTTTGAATTGCCGGGCGAGACGGAATTCCTCAGCCCGAACACGACGCAGCTGTCGACGGAAGCCATCGCCCTCAATAGCAAGCTCGACGCCAAGCCGGCGGCGGCCAGCGTGACGGTCAAGGATTTGCAGGGCGGCGAACAGAAGATCGTCACGCCGGGCGCCGTGCCGACCTCGACGCGCCAACTGGCGCAGCGGGCCAACGACCGCGGCTTGCAGCTGTACAAGGAGAAACAGTATGCGGCGGCGGAAGCGCAATTTACGGAAGCGCTGAAATTGCGTCCCGATTTCGCACTGGCCGCCAACAACCTGGGTTTTGTGTTCTACAAGCAGGAAAAATACCGCGAAGCGGCCCGCTGGTTTGAAAACACGGTCAAGATGGACCCGTCGCGCGCCATTGCCTATCTGAACCTGGGCGACGCCTATGCCAAGGCCGGCGATGCGGCCAAGGCGAAAGCGGCCTATAAAACCTATCTGGAACTGGCGCCGACGGCCTCGACGGCCCCGGCCGTGCGGCAAAAGATGGAGAAGCTGTAGTTGGCCAATACTTTGCCCATCGTTCACGTGTTTGCCTGCAGCGGCCGCTTTCCCGACTGGGAGGCGTTGCAGGCCTACCTGTCGCCCACGTACACGGAGGATGGCGATGCCGTACCATCGCCATTCATCCTGGAAACGGGCCTCACGTGTTACGAGCCGGCCTGTTTTGAAAGCGCCATGCTGGCGTCGCCCGCGCCGCTGGCGCAGTTGCTCGATGGCGTGTCGTACCCCGACAGCTGGCTGGCGCAGGCATGCGCGGACGCGGATGGGCAGCACCTGCTGGCCGACACGGCCGTCTGCGTGTTTGCGCCGAACCAGCTGGCGCATCCGCAGCGCAGTTCGCTGCATTACGTGGGCAGCTACGCCTACGCCGGTGGCTGAGCACCATCTTCGCGTTGCTCATGCAGTAACTTGTTGATTGCCGCCAGCAGGCTGGTGCCCGACGTGGTGATGAAACGGGCGCCTGCCGCCTGCGCTTCCGTGCCGTAGCTGGCGACCGTATCCTTGCTGCAATACACGACGATGGGCAGTTCCGGCAAGGTCTGGCGCACTTCGCGCACCGTGCGCACGCCCGCATCCTTGATGCGCCGGCGGTTTTCCACCCTTGCCATGTCCGTGATCAGCAGCGCATACGGTTTCTGTTGCAGCATGGCCAGTGCCTGCCGCGTCGACACGGCCTGATCCACCTTGATGTTTTCGCGTTCCAGCTGTTCCACCAGCAAGGTATTGTTGCGCGGATGGTCGTCCAGCCACAGCACGAGGCTGGCCGGCTTTTGCGCCGTCGGCACGCCAGCCAGGGCCGTGACGGCCGCGCCGCCATCGGGCGGATGGGCCAGCAGCAGCTGCGTGACGGCTTCCTGCATGTCATCGAGCGATTTTTGCTGCAGACGGCTCAGTTCCGTCACTTCGATTTCCTTGCCGCTCTCCAGGCGCACGGACTCGTTCTTGACCATGCTGTCGGCCCGCTTGATCATGATGGACAGGTAAATGCGCGTGAGCAGGTAGCCGATCAGGAAACCGTGCACGGAAAAGAACAGCATGATGCCGCCGACCACCGCCATCGCCGTGGCCGTATCTGTGGCCAGGCTGGGCGCGATGAAGGCGGCCATGCTGCGCGCGCTGCCGGGCAGGCTTTTGAGTTCGATCAAGCCCACGCCGACGATGATTTTCGTCAGCCAGTCCGACACTTCCACCAGATTCGAATTGATTTCCATGGGCGTGGGCGTGCCCAGGAACAGGGTATTGCTGGTGTTGCTGGCCGCCGTATCGGCCCCGGCGGCTGGCGGCTCGTCCGTGGGGCGGGCCTTGCCATTGGCCCGCTCATCGGGTGGGGCCATGTTGACCGTGCCCGAAGGCAAGGTGCGCGGGATGCCGAACAAAAAGCCCAGCAGCATGCCGCTGACGCAAAAGCCCAGGCTCCACAGCAGGGCCGGCACGGCGTGGTAATAGGGAGGCAGCAGGGCGCCCGCCAGTACGGCCAGCAAGCCCGCCAGCAGAATGAACAGCAGGATGTAAGGCAATACGTCGCGCTTGCGCACGGCCGCGGCGGAGGTTTTGCTTGCCTTGCCGGCACTGTCGCTCAAGTCCACGGTCGCTCCTTGAAAATTGCTGAATCCAGGCAGCCAGCCTGCCGCGTATATATCCCGTGGGAGCCTGTACTGACATCATAAAAAGGGAAGACGCGATGCGATTGATAAAAAGCAAACGGATGGCAGCTTGTGCATTGGCATTGTTGAGCGTGGGACGTCAGGCGCTGGCGCAGGACGGGGCCGCAACAGTCGCCGATGAGACGCGCACCGTGCGCGTGACAGGCCATTATGACAATGCCGTCGGCACGTCGGACGCGGCCAGTCAGGGCGTTATCACCAGCGAACTGATCGTCAACCGGCCCGCCATGCGCACGGGCGAATTGCTGGAATTCGTGCCGGGGCTGATCGTCACCCAGCACAGCGGCGATGGCAAGGCCAACCAGTATTTCCTGCGCGGCTTTAACCTCGACCATGGCACGGATTTCGCCACCCATGTCGACGGCATGCCCGTCAACATGCGCACGCATGCTCATGGACAAGGCTATTCCGACCTCAATTTCCTCATTCCCGAGCTGGTGCAGCGCATCGACTACAAGAAGGGGCCGTATTTCGCCGGCGAAGGCGATTTCTCCTCGGCAGGCAGCGCCCGCATCCGCCTGGCCGACAAATTACCGCAGGGCCAGGCCAGCGTCTCCGTCGGCCAGCACGGTTATGTGCGCGGCGTCGTCGCCGACTCATTCGGGGCCGGGCCTGGTACCTTGCTGGTCGGCCTGGAAGTGAACCGCAACAACGGTCCCTGGGATGTGCCGGAGCGCGTGTGCAAATACAGCGGCGTGCTGCGCTACAGCCAGGGCACGCCGGACGACGGCTTCAGCGTGACGGGCATGGCCTATAAAAATAGCTGGAACGCCACCGACCAGGTGCCGCTGCGCGCCGTGGAATCGGGCCTGATCGGCCGCTTTGGCAGCCTAGCGCCCAGCGACGGCGGTGACACCGCGCGCTACAGCCTGTCGTACGCGATGCGCAAGCGCACGGACAACCGCCTGTTTGAATTCGATGCCTACCTGATCCGCTCGCAGCTGGAACTCAATAGCGACTTCACGTATTTCCTTGCCGATCCGCAACAGGGCGACCAGTTCCAGCAAAGCGAGCGGCGCACGGTGGCGGGCGTGAACGCCAGCGAAAGCTGGAATACGCAGCTGTTCGGTCTTCCCCTGCGCAACAAGCTGGGCGTGCAGGCGCGCTATGACCGCTTGTCGCCCGTGGGCCTGTACAACACGGTGGAGCGCGTGCGGCAAAGCACGGTGCGCGAAGACCGGGTGCGCGAAAGCAGCATCGGTTTCTATGGCGAAAATACGGTGCAATGGCTACCGTGGCTGCGTTCCGTGGCGGGCGTGCGCTATGACGCCTACCGTTTCAATGTGGACAGCAGCATCGCCGGCAACAGCGGCGCGGCGAACGACCACGTGGTGTCGCCGAAACTGTCCTTGATTTTTGGGCCATGGAGCAAGACGGAATTTTTTGTCAACTACGGCAAGGGCTTCCACAGCAACGATGCGCGCGGCACGACGCAGACGCGCTTGCCCGACGGCACGCCATCCACACCCGTTACGCCGCTGGTGCCGACGAAAGGCATGGAACTGGGCGCGCGCACGGAATGGCTGCCGGGCCTGCAAAGCTCGCTGGCCCTGTGGCGCCTCGATATCGCGTCGGAATTGCTGTTCGTCGGCGACGCGGGCGAGACGGAGCCCAGCCGCGCCAGCCGCCGCCACGGCATCGAGTGGAACAACCACTACATTGCCGCACCGTGGCTGCTGTTCGACCTGGACCTGGCCGCTTCGCGCTCGCGCTACACGGAAAATGATCCCGCCGGCAACTATATACCCGGTTCCATCGACAAGGTGGCGTCGTTCGGCGTGAACGTGACGGACCAGGGGCCGTGGTCGGGCGCCTTCCAGCTGCGCTATTTCGGTCCTCGTCCCTTGAACGAGGACAACAGCGTGCGCTCGGCCTCGACCACACTTGCGTATGCAAGAGTGGCTTACCAGATCAACCGCAAGACGCGCGTCTCGCTGGACGTGTTCAACTTGTTCGACAAGCGCGCCAGCGACATCGATTATTACTATGCGTCGCGTTTGCCCGGCGAAGCGGCTGATGGGGTGAATGACCGGCATTTCCATCCGGTGGAGCCGCGTTCCGCGCGCCTGACCTTGTCATACGCGTTCTGATAAAGGTAGACTGCGGCATGACAGATCATTTGGTAAATACCAGTAAATTCCTTTCCCTCATACTGCGCCACGCCCCCGAAAAAATCGGCCTGACGCTCGATCCCCAAGGCTGGGCAGACATCGGCCAGCTGCTGGCGCTGGCGGCCCAGCATGGCCGCCGCCTTTCCCTGGAACAATTGGACGATGTGGTGGCGCGCGACAGCAAGACGCGCTATGCCATCAGTGCCGACGGCTTGCGCATCCGCGCCAACCAGGGGCATTCGCTGGACAACGTCGATATCGGCTTGCCGCCCGCCACGCCACCCGCCGTGCTGTACCACGGCACGGCCAGCCGCTTTGTCGACGCGATCCGCGCCGGCGGTTTTCTGGCGGG
>NZ_LNCE01000081.1:0-31681 GCF_001445815.1 Janthinobacterium sp. Ant5-2-1
TAGGCGGCTGGTGTACGCTTCGATCGCATGCACCATGGCGTCGATGCCCGTGGCAGCTGTCACGGCGGGCGGCAAGCCCAGGGTCAGGCTGGCGTCGAGGATGGCCAGGTCCGCATACAGTTGCGGCGCGACCACGCCCATCTTGCTGGTGGCGCCCGTGGTGACGATGGCGATGTGCGTCACTTCCGAGCCCGTGCCGGCCGTGGTCGGCAATTGCACGAGGGGCAGGCGCTGGCCGTGAACATTACCGATGCCATACAGTTGCGCCAGTTCCTGGTGGCCCGGCGCCAGTACGGCGATCAGCTTGGCCACGTCCAGCGAGCTGCCGCCACCGAGGCCGATAATCAGTTCCACGTGAAACATCTGCGCCTGGGCCACGCCAGCCAGTACGATGGCTTCGGGCGGATCGGCTTGCACGTCGGAAAACACGTGGACTTCGATGCCGGTCGCTTGCAAGCTGTGCAGGGCGGCATCGGCCAGGCCCGTGCGCAAAAAGCCTGCGTCGGTGACGAGCAGGGCGCGGCGTACGGTCGGGAAGTGGTGGGCGATGTGCGTGCCCAGTTGGGCGGCGGCACCCGGTTCAACGATCAGATGGGGCACGGTGCGGAACTGGAAGGCGGACATGCAGACTCCTGACAGTGAGGACAGAAGCCAAGCTTACTCCGCTTTTCCACACCGCGCCTGTTTCACGTGGAACCAGATACGTCGCTCACTCCCAGTCCAGTGCGCCTTTCTTCCATTCATACACTAGTCCGATTGTCAGCACGGCGAGAAAACCCATGACGGCCCAGAAACCGGGCAAACCCAGTTCGTTGACATTGGCCGCCCACGGCATCAGAAAGATGACTTCGATATCGAACAGGATAAACAGGATGGCGACCAGATAGAAACGCACGTCGAACTTCATGCGCGCGTCGCCGAATGCTTCGAAGCCGCATTCGTACGGCGACAGTTTTTGTGCATCCGGTTTGTGTGGACCGAGCGCACGGCCCAGCAGCATGGGTACGATGCCGACGAGGATGCCGATCAGAATGAACAGGAGGACGGGAAAATAGTTTTCGAGGAGCATGGGGATTCCTCTCAGTGGCTGGACGACAGTTTCATCAGCACGATGCCGCACACGATGAGGACGGCAGCGCATACGCGCATGGTGTTGACTTGCTCGCCCAGAAAAACGATGCCGACGATAAAGGCGCCGACGGCGCCGATGCCCGTCCAGATCGTATAGGCCGTGCCCAAGGGCAGGGTGCGCATGGCCAGCGACAGCAAGCCGAAGCTGGCGATCATCATGACGATGGTAATGACGGAGGGAGTAAGTCTGGTGAAACCCTCGGAGAGTTTCATCGAGTATGCCCACACGACTTCAAACATGCCGGCAATGAGTAACAGTATCCAGGCCATGGCGGCTCCTTATACAGAGCGGGCCGTCCCGGTGTGTTCCCATGATGGGGGAGGCCGTCCTCCTGGATGATCGTCCCGCTGGCCACTGGCGTGGCCACGGATGCGGACGATGCGGCAATTGTAGCAAACATTTCACCCTGCCGCAGCCCGACGCAGTGCCCTGTCTTGGCAGCGCCGCGTGTTCCACGTGAAACAAAAATCGCCGTCGGCTTGCCCTTGCTGAGTAAAAATTAAGCAAAAAATGGCCCGTGGAAGGTTGCGCTTGCAAAAAGACTCTATAATCGGAGCTCTCTTCCCGCATTTTTACTTGCACTGTTACCTATTTATCATGTTATTTCCTACAGAATTCGACGTCATTGTTGTCGGCGGTGGTCACGCCGGTACCGAGGCGGCCCTCGCTTCCGCCCGCATGGGGCAGAAGACGCTATTGCTCACGCATAATATTGAGACACTGGGCCAGATGTCGTGCAATCCCTCCATCGGCGGCATCGGCAAGGGCCACCTGGTCAAGGAGGTCGATGCCATGGGCGGTGCGATGGCGATTGCCACCGACGAGTCCGGCATCCAGTTTCGCATCCTGAACTCCTCAAAAGGCCCGGCAGTCCGCGCCACGCGCGCCCAGGCCGACCGTATTTTGTACAAGGCCGCCATCCGCACGCGCCTGGAAAACCAGCCTAATCTGTGGCTGTTCCAGCAAGCCGTCGATGACCTGATCGTCGAAGGCGACCGGGTCGTCGGCGCCGTGACGCAGATCGGCCTGAAGTTTCTCGCGCGCGCCGTCGTGCTGACGGCCGGTACTTTCCTCGACGGCAAGATCCACGTGGGCTTGAATAATTATTCGGCTGGCCGTGCCGGCGACCCGCCTGCCATCTCGCTGTCGGCCCGCTTGAAGGAATTAAAGCTGCCGCAAGGGCGCTTGAAAACGGGTACGCCGCCGCGCATCGATGGCCGCACGATCGACTTTTCCGTCATGCAGGAGCAGGCGGGCGACCTCGATCCCGTGCCCGTGTTTTCCGTGATGGGCAACACGGCCATGCACCCGCGCCAGGTACCGTGCTGGGTCACGCACACGAATAGCCAGACGCACGACATCATCCGCGCCGGCCTGGACCGCAGCCCCATGTACACGGGCGTCATCGAGGGCGTCGGCCCCCGTTATTGCCCCTCGATCGAAGACAAGATCCACCGTTTTTCGGGCAAGGAATCGCACCAGATCTTCCTCGAGCCGGAAGGCTTGACGACGCATGAGTTCTATCCGAACGGCATCTCCACGAGCTTGCCGTTCGACGTGCAGATCGCCCTGGTGCAGTCGATGAAGGGTATGGAAAACGCCCACATCCTGCGTCCCGGCTACGCCATCGAATACGATTATTTCGACCCGCGCGGCTTGAAAGCGTCGCTGGAAACGAAGGCCGTCGCTGGTCTGTTCTTCGCCGGCCAGATCAACGGCACCACGGGCTACGAGGAAGCGGCCGCGCAAGGCATGCTGGCGGGCCTGAATGCGGCCTTGCTGACGCAGGACAAGGAAGCTTGGGTACCGGGCCGCTCCGAGGCCTATCTGGGCGTGCTGGTCGACGATCTGATCACCCAGGGCGTGCAGGAGCCGTACCGCATGTTCACCAGCCGCGCCGAGTACCGTTTGAGCCTGCGCGAAGACAATGCCGACATGCGCCTGACGGAAATCGGCCGCACTTTGGGCTGCGTCGGCGACGCCCAATGGCAAGCGTTCGAGACCAAGCGCGAAGCGGTGGCGCTGGAACTGCAGCGCCTGCGTTCCACGTGGGTCAATCCGCGCATCCTGGCGGCCGCCGAGTCGGAACGCATCGTCGGCCAGGCCATCGAACGCGAGTACTCGCTGGCGGACCTGCTGTGCCGCCCGAACGTGGCCTACGACACCCTGATGAGCATGACGGGCATGGAAGGCCAGGCCTTGGCCGGCCCCGGTGTGATGGATCCCGCCGTGCGCGAACAGGTGGAAATCCAGCTCAAATACGCGGGCTACATCGAGCGCCAGAGCAAGGAAATCGAGCGCCACGAACACTATGAAAACCTGGCCTTGCCAGAAGGTTTCAATTACCTGGATATCGGCGCGCTGTCGGTCGAAGTGCGGCAAAAACTCGACAAGCAGCGTCCGGAAACCCTGGGCCAGGCATCGCGCATTTCGGGCGTGACGCCGGCGGCGATTTCGCTGCTGCTGGTGCACCTGAAAAAGCGCGGTTTTGGCGCTGGTCAGGCCGAAATACAGACCACCACTTTAAAGGACGAGGTTGTTGAATGAAGCAGTTTGACCGGGCCGCATTGGCCCAGATTTTGAATGAAGGCATCGCCGCGCTGGGACTCGATCTGAGCGCGGATCAGACGGAAAAACTGCTCGATTACCTGGCCTTGCTGGCCAAATGGAACAGCGTGTACAACCTGACGTCGGTACGCGATCCCCTGCAGATGCTGACCCTGCACGTGCTCGATTCGCTGGCCGCCGTGCCGGCGTTCGCGGATGCCAAGAATGTGCTCGATGTGGGCGCTGGCGGCGGCTTGCCGGGCATGGTCCTGGCCATCGCGCGGCCCGATATCAAGGTGTCGATGATCGACACCGTGCATAAAAAGACGGCATTCTTGACGCAAGTGAAGGCGGAACTGGGCTTGAGCAACGTCACCGTGTACACGAAACGGGTGGAACAGCTGGAAGTGCAGCAGAAATTCGACGTGATCACCTCGCGCGCCTTTGCCGACCTGTCCGACTTCGTCAACTGGTCGAACCACGTGCTGGCCGAGGACGGGCAATTCATCGCCTTGAAAGGGGTGGCACCGCCAGACGAGCGCGAGCGACTGCCGGCAGACTGGAAAGTGACGGAATTACGAGCAATCCAGGTGCCAGGGCTAAATGCAGAGCGTCATCTGGTCTTTATAGCAAGAATTTAAAGGCCGCAGAATTAAATGGTATAAATCATATAAACAGTTTATACCGTATAAATAATATAAACCGTATAAACGATTTATATCGTATAAATTAAATAAATAGTATAAATCGTTTCGGTCCAATGCCGGGGCGCACGATGAAGTTTGCATCTCTTTACAACTAGAAGATACATGGCCAAAATTTTTTGTGTAGCAAATCAAAAGGGTGGTGTTGGTAAAACCACAACAAGCGTCAACCTCTCCGCCGGTCTGGCCAAGTTGAACCAGCGCGTGCTGCTGGTCGACCTCGACCCGCAGGGCAATGCGACCATGGGCGCCGGCATCAACAAGGCCGGCTTGAAGGCGTCGACCTATGAAGTGATGCTGGGCGAGTCCGATGTCAAGACGGCACGCCAGCGTTCGGAGGCGGGGCGCTTCGACGTCTTGCCATCGAACCGCGAACTGGCCGGCGCCGAAGTGGAGATGGTCGAACTCGACAACCGCGAACGCCGCCTCAAGGATGCGCTGGCCGAAGTGGACGGCGAATACGATTTCATCTTGGTTGATTGCCCACCGGCATTATCGATGCTGACCTTGAACGGCCTGTGCGCCGCGCATGGCGTGATCATCCCGATGCAGTGCGAGTACTACGCATTGGAAGGCTTGTCCGACCTGGTCAACACCATCAAGAAGGTGCATGCGAACCTGAACCCGGATCTGAAGATCATTGGTCTGTTGCGCGTGATGTTCGACCCACGCATGACATTATCGCAACAGGTGTCGGCCCAGCTGGAACAGCACTTCGGCGACAAGGTGTTCAATACCATCATCCCGCGCAACGTACGTCTGGCCGAAGCGCCGTCGTACGGCCTGCCTGGCGTGACCTTCGACCCCAGCTCGAAAGGTGCCCAGGCGTATATCGCCTTCGGCGCCGAGATGGTCGAACGCATCAAACATATGTAAACAAGGGGCGGGCGTCTGCACTTCATGATGTAAGCGCTTACTCTGAAAACACGATTAGGACAGCATGGCTACGAAAAAATTAAAAGGATTGGGTCGCGGACTCGACGCCCTGTTGGGCGGCGGCGGTGGCGACTTCACCAGTCCGGACACGAATCAACCGTCGAACTTGCCCGTGTCGCAAATGCAAGCCGGCAAATACCAGCCGCGCACGCGCATGGACGAGGGAGCCTTGAACGAACTGGCCGCCTCGATCAAGGCGCAAGGGCTGATGCAGCCGATCCTGGTGCGCCCGATCGGGCAAGACACCTTGAGCGGCTTGGTGAAATATGAAATCATCGCCGGCGAACGCCGTTTCCGCGCTTCGCAACTGGCCGGCCTGACGGAAGTGCCGGTACTGGTGCGCGACGTGGACGACCTGGCTGCCGCCGCCATGGCGCTGATCGAGAACATCCAGCGCGAAGACCTCAATCCATTGGAGGAAGCGCAAGGCATCCACCGCCTGATCGCCGACTTCAGTTTTACGCATGAGCAAGCGGCCACGGCGCTGGGACGCTCGCGCAGCGCCGTGTCGAACCTGTTGCGCTTGATGAACCTGGCCGCTCCCGTGCAAACCATGCTGATGGCCGGCGATATCGACATGGGCCATGCGCGCGCGCTGCTGGCCGTCGATGCGGCCAGCCAGATCACCCTGGCGAACCAGGTCGTGGCCAAGCGCCTGTCCGTGCGCGAAACGGAAAAGCTCGTCACGCGCACGGTCGAGGAAGCGGCCAACCCGGTCGAGCCGCGGCAAAAGGAAAAGTCCGGCGACATCGCGCGCCTGGAAGAAGAGCTGTCCGATGCGCTGGCCACGCCCGTGGTGTTCAAGATGGGCAACAAGGGCCGTGGCCAATTGGTGATCGATTTTGCCGATCTTGACGTATTGGATGGTTTGTTGACCCGCTTGCGTGGTTAAATAGCAAGCTGCAAAGGCAGGGGCCATGCGGGTGTGGACAATCCGGCCATGCTTTCCGGATGCACCACGTGATTCCTTGATAACACGGCTGGAAGCGGCCAGACAAGCGGCTTTGCCATATAGTGGTGCAAAAGGCGGCGAATAGTCGGTAAAGCGTCAGTTTCACGCAGCAATTGCCCTGCTGCGGTGCAGCAACGTTTGACTCTATAGATCAAAGCCAACTATAATCCCGTGTCTTTGCGTGTGTAGATTTTTCTGGGAACTTGGCAATTGAGTGATTCACAACAAAGTATTGCCAAGCCAGTCTACAAAGTAGTTGCCTTGCAGCTAGCAATCGCTATCAGTTTTGCCACGGTCACCCTGTTTTTCGGTGGCAGTGTCAGAGGCTGGTCCGCCGCATACGGCGGCGCTATCGCAGTCATCGGTAGCCTGGTGTATGCCCTGTTGGTGGTTCGCGGTTCTAGCGACGCCAATAAGGCATTCCGGGCGCATTTGCGCGCAGAAGTGGTGAAAATATTTATCACAGCGGTGCTGTTTATATTGGCACTGGTGTTGTTTCAGTCGGCCGCCTGGTTATGGCTGATCTTGGGTTTCGCGGTGGCAACCTTAGCATACTGGTTTTCATTGCTCGCTGTTTAATCATTGGTTTTGGGGCCTGTTGAGCTCTGAAACGACAAATCTAAATTCATTATGACCACAGAACACGCTATTGAAGCGGGCCATGCTGCCCCGGCCAACGCCACAGAATACATCAGTCACCATCTGGCCCACCTGAGAAGTGCCGACGGCATGATCAATCTGGATACGTTCTGGATTTCGGCCATTCTGGGCTTTGTTTTCCTGGCTGTTTTCTATATGGCGTCGCGCCGCGCGACGGCTGGTGTCCCTGGCAAGTTGCAAAACTTCGTCGAAATGGTCATGGAAATCGTCAATGACACTATTAATGGGGCCTTCCACGCGAAAAGCAAGGTCATCGCGCCGCTGGCCATCACTATTTTTGTGTGGGTCTGGTTGCTCAACGCGATGGACTTCCTGCCGGTTGACCTGTTGCCGAAGATCCTGAGCTGGTTTGGCGTGCATAAACTGCGCGCCGTGCCGACCGCCGACGTCAACCACACCTTCGCCATGTCGCTGTCGGTCGTGCTGTGCGTGATCGCCTTCTCGATCAAGGCCAAGGGCCTGGGCGGCTGGATCAAGGAACTGTTCACGGCACCGTTCCATGCGAGCGGCCTGATCGGCACCATCGCCCTGGCACCTGTCAATTTCTTGCTGCAAATGGTTGAGCTGGTTGCAAAACTGATCTCCCTGTCGCTGCGACTGTTCGGCAATATGTATGCCGGCGAACTGATTTTCATCTTGATCGCGTTGTTGCCTTGGTGGGCACAGTGGGCGTTGGGTGGTCCATGGGCAATTTTCCATATCTTGATTGTAACTTTGCAAGCTTTTGTGTTTATGGCGTTGACGGTTGTGTATCTGAGCCTCGCGGTTGAGAAACATTAATCATTAACTTTATATTTTGTTTTTTTAGTATCTTTCGTTTTTAAATTTAGGAGAATTTTATGCAAGCTCTGATCGCACAAGTACAAAGCATGACCGTTCTGGCAGCAGCAATCATCATCGGCCTGGCCGCAATCGGCACCGCTCTGGGCTTCGCTATCTTGGGTGGCAAATTCCTGGAAGCTTCGGCACGTCAACCAGAACTGATGCCACAACTGCAAACCAAACTGTTCGTTATCGCTGGTCTGCTGGATGCTATTTCGATGATCGGCGTTGGTGTTGCTCTGCTGTACACGTTCGCTAACCCGTTCCTGTCCGCTCTGACGGCTGTTGCTCAGTAATTCGCTCCAACCCTAGGAGAAACTTTTAGTTAGGAGCAAAGGTATGGACATCAATATGTCGCTCATCGGCCAGATGATCACCTTCGCGGTGTTGGTCTGGTTCTCGATGAAGTTCGTATTTCCAGCGCTGAACAATGCGCTGGATGAGCGTGCCAAACGAATCGCGGATGGATTGGCTGCGGCCGATCAAGGTCAAGCTTCGATGGCAGTCGCTGAAAAGCGTGCGCAAGAGGCATTGAACAGTGCACGTGAAGAAGCGTCGCAACGCGTTGCGGACGCTGAAAAGCGCGCGCAGCTGGTTGCTGAAGAGATCAAGCAAAATGCACAAGCTGAAGCTACGCGTATCATTGCGCAAGCCCAGTCGGACGCCGAACAGCAACTGTCGAAAGCACGCGAACAATTGCGCGCTCAGGTGGCTGACCTGGCTGTCAAGGGTGCCGAGCAGATCTTGAAGCGTGAAGTTAACGCTACGGCTCACGCCGAAATGTTGCAGCGTCTTGCTGTCGAGCTGTAATCATGGCAGAACTCGCAACCGTCGCCCGTCCCTACGCGGAAGCTTTGTTCCGCGTAGCCCAAGCTGGTAAGGAGTCAAGCAACCTCGCGGCGTGGTCCGAGCTGGTGTCCGAACTGGCACAGATCGGTAGCCACCCCGAGGTACAGGCGTACGCGCGCAATCCGAAAGTTTCGGAAAGCGACGTCGCCGCCACCATCCTGTCGTTGTTGAAATCGCCGCTCAATGAGGAAGTGAAAAACTTCGTCACGATGTTGATCGAAAATGGCCGCATCAGCCTGCTGCCGGAAATCGGCGCGCAATTCCATGCCTTGAAAAATGGCCTGGAAGGTGCGGCTGACGCCGAGATCACGAGCGCTTTCGATCTGAGCGAAGGCCAAACGGCCGAGCTGGTCGCAACGCTGGAAAAGAAATTCAGTCGTAAGCTCAACCCTGCCGTCACAGTGGATCCATCGCTGCTCGGCGGCGTGCGCGTGGTCGTTGGCGACCAAGTGCTCGATACCTCGGTGCGCGCCAAGTTGCAGCAACTGCACGCTGCACTGGTGTCGTAAGACACGCGCTTCGGCAGGCCAGCTTAGACAGACCCTTACCCCTCGCGCAAGCTGAGAGAAACACTTTTAGGAGTTAGTATGCAACTCAACCCATCTGAAATCAGCGAGTTGATCAAGAGCCGGATCCAAGGTCTTGACGGCGGCGCTGAAGTGCGTAATCAAGGCACGGTTATTTCCGTCGCCGACGGTATCTGCCGCATCCACGGTTTGTCGGACGTGATGCAAGGCGAGATGCTGGAATTCCCAGGCAACACGTTTGGCCTGGCAATGAATCTGGAACGCGACTCCGTCGGTTCCGTGATTCTGGGTGCCTACGAGCACATCTCCGAAGGCGACACGGTGAAATGCACCGGCCGCATTCTGGAAGTGCCAGTCGGTCCTGAGCTGCTCGGCCGCGTTGTCAACGCACTGGGCCAGCCGATCGACGGCAAAGGCGCCATCGAAACCAAACTGACGGCCGCGATTGAAAAAATCGCACCGGGCGTGATCGCCCGTGAATCCGTTTCGCAACCAATGCAAACCGGCCTGAAGTCGATCGATGCGATGGTTCCAGTTGGCCGCGGCCAGCGCGAACTGATCATCGGCGACCGTCAAACCGGCAAGTCGGCTGTGGCGATTGATGCGATCATCAATCAAAAAGGCCAGGGCATGAAATGTATCTACGTCGCGATTGGCCAAAAAGCCTCGTCGATCAAGAACATCGTGCGCTCGCTGGAACAGCACGGCGCGATGGAATACACCATCGTTGTCGCCGCTTCCGCTTCGGAATCGGCCGCCATGCAATACATCTCGCCGTACTCCGGTTGCGCCATGGGCGAATACTTCCGTGACCGCGGTGAAGATGCACTGATCGTCTACGATGATCTGTCCAAACAAGCTGTTGCATACCGTCAAATCTCGCTGCTGCTGCGCCGTCCACCAGGTCGCGAAGCGTACCCAGGCGACGTGTTCTACCTGCACAGCCGTCTGCTGGAACGCGCAGCACGCGTGAACGCCGACTACGTCGAGAAGTTCACCGACGGTGCCGTCAAAGGCAAGACCGGTTCCCTGACGGCGTTGCCGATCATTGAAACGCAAGCTGGCGACGTGTCCGCATTCGTTCCAACCAACGTGATTTCGATTACCGACGGTCAGATCTTCTTGGAAACCTCGCTGTTCAACGCCGGTATCCGTCCTGCAATTAACGCCGGTATTTCCGTATCGCGCGTCGGTGGCGCCGCCCAGACCAAGGTCATCAAAAACCTGTCCGGCGGTATCCGTACCGACTTGGCGCAGTACCGTGAACTGGCCGCATTTGCGCAGTTCGCTTCGGACCTGGATGAATCGACCCGCAAGCAGCTGGACCGTGGTGCCCGCGTAACGGAATTGCTCAAGCAAGCCCAATACTCGCCACTGTCGATCTCGCTGATGGCCGTATCGCTGTTCTCGGTGAACAAAGGCTTCATGGACGACGTGCCAGTCAAGCAAGTGCTGTCGTTCGAAGCTGGTGTCCACGCTTACATGAAGACCAAGCAAGCTGCTCTGCTGGCCAAGATCGAAGAAACCAAGCAACTCGACAAAGACAGCGAAGCAACTCTGTCGGCGGCCATTGCTGATTTCAAGAAATCCGGCGCATATTAAGCGGCCAGGCGGCGCCCACCTCGAGTGAGGCGCCGCCCTACGCGCAGAAGGAGTAAGGACTCATGGCATCAAGCAAAGAGATACGAGGCAAGATCAAGAGCGTAGAGAATACGAAGAAGATCACCAAGGCGATGGAAATGGTCGCCGCGTCCAAAATGCGCAAGGCGCAAGACCGGATGCGGGCCGCCCGTCCCTACAGTGACAAGATTCGGAATATCGCCGCCAATCTGGCGACCGCCAATCCGGAATACACGCACCCGTTCCTGGCAGCTGCCCAGGGTACGCAAGCGAAGGCAGTGGGTTTCATCGTTGTCACGACCGACAAGGGTCTGTGCGGCGGCATGAACACCAACATCCTGCGCCAGGTGACGTCAAAGTCGCGCGAGCTGGAAGCAGCTGGCAACCGGGTTGAAGCAGTTGCCATCGGTAACAAGGGTTTGGGTTTTTTGAATCGCATCGGCGTCAAGATCGTCGCCTCTGCCATTCAAACTGGTGATACGCCCCACCTGGACAAACTGATCGGACCTGTCAAGGTCATGCTCGAGGAGTTCCAGGCAGGCAAGATCGATGCAGTGTACCTGTGCTACACCAAATTCATCAACACGATGAAACAGGAACCAGTCGTGGAGCAATTGCTGCCCCTGACGGCCGACAAGATGGTCGCCGACAAGGGTGCTCACTCGTGGGATTACATCTACGAGCCGGACGCGCAAAGCGTGATCGACGAATTGCTGGAGCGCTATGTAGAAGCGCTGGTGTACCAGGCAGTCGCGGAGAATCTGGCGTCCGAGCAATCGGCACGGATGGTCGCGATGAAAGCTGCAAGCGACAACGCGGGTAGTGTGATCGGCGAATTGAAGCTGATCTACAACAAGACCCGCCAAGCTGCGATTACCAAAGAACTCTCCGAAATCGTCGCCGGTGCGGCTGCGGTTTAAACGAATTTAACTATATTGAAGGAACGAACATGGCTGATGGCAAAATCGTTCAGTGTATCGGCGCTGTGGTGGACGTTGAGTTTCCCCGCAACGCGATGCCTAAGGTATTTGATGCCTTGAAGATGGCAGGCTCGGAACTGACCCTGGAAGTACAACAGCAGTTGGGCGACGGCATTGTCCGTACCATTGCACTCGGCTCGTCCGATGGCCTGCGTCGCGGCATGATGATCCAGAATACCGGCAAACCTATCATGGTGCCAGTCGGTAAAGCAACCCTGGGTCGCATCATGGACGTGCTGGGCAACCCGATCGACGAATGCGGCCCAGTGTCGCACGAGCAGATCGCGTCGATCCACCGCACCGCTCCTGCATACGACGAACTGTCGCCATCGCAAGAACTGCTGGAAACCGGCATCAAGGTGATCGATCTGGTTTGCCCGTTTGCAAAAGGCGGTAAAGTTGGTCTGTTCGGCGGCGCTGGCGTAGGCAAGACCGTGAACATGATGGAACTGATTAACAACATCGCCAAAGCGCACAGCGGCGTGTCCGTGTTCGCCGGTGTTGGTGAGCGTACTCGTGAAGGTAACGACTTCTACCACGAGATGGCTGACGCGAAAGTGGTCGATCTGGAAAACCCAGAGAACTCCAAAGTGGCGATGGTCTACGGTCAGATGAATGAACCGCCAGGTAACCGTCTGCGCGTCGCGCTGACCGGCCTGACGATCGCTGAATCGTTCCGTGATGAAGGCAAGGACGTTCTGTTCTTCGTCGACAACATCTACCGCTTTACGCTGGCTGGTACCGAAGTATCGGCACTGCTGGGCCGTATGCCGTCGGCTGTGGGTTACCAACCGACCCTGGCTGAAGAAATGGGCCGTCTGCAAGAGCGTATTACGTCGACCAAGACCGGTTCGATCACCTCGATCCAGGCCGTCTACGTTCCAGCCGATGATTACACCGATCCGTCGCCTGCTACCACGTTTGCTCACTTGGATTCGACCGTTGCGCTGTCGCGTGACATCGCTTCCCTGGGTATCTACCCAGCCGTGGACCCACTCGATTCGACCTCGCGTCAGCTGGATCCGTTGATCGTTGGTCAAGAGCACTATGATACCGCGCGTGCCGTGCAAACGACCCTGCAACGCTACAAGGAATTGCGCGACATTATCGCGATTCTGGGTATGGACGAGCTGGCACCGGAAGACAAACTGCTGGTCGCCCGCGCACGTAAGATGCAGCGTTTCCTGTCGCAGCCTTTCCACGTCGCTGAAGTCTTTACCGGCGCGCCTGGTAAATACGTTTCGCTCAAAGACACGATCAAGGGCTTCAAAATGATCGCTTCGGGCGAACTCGATCACCTGCCGGAACAAGCGTTCTACATGGTCGGCACGATCGAAGAAGCAATCGAAAAAGCCAAGAAACTTAACTAAGTTAAGTCTGGGCCTAACCCCGCCCCTCAGAAGGCGGGGTTCTTCAACCCGATAGGACACACATGGCACACACAATTCACGTTGACGTGGTTTCCGCTGAAGAACTGATTTTTTCAGGTGAAGCAGAATTCGTCGCGTTGCCGGGTGAACAGGGCGAGCTGGGTATCTACCCACGCCACACGCCTTTGATTACCCGCATCCGTCCGGGCGCGGTCCGCATCAAGGTAGTCGGCCAGGCAGAAGAAGAGTTCGTCTTCGTCGCCGGCGGCCTGCTGGAAGTGCAACCGGATACCGTGACCGTCCTGGCCGATACCGCGATCCGCGGTCACGACCTCGACGAAGCGAAAGCGCTGGAAGCGAAGAAGTTGGCGGAAGAAAATATCCACAACAAGGATTCGGGCATCGACTACGCGCAAGCGCAAGCCGAGCTGGCCAGCGCGATTGCGCAACTGGCAGCGATCCAGAAGCTGCGCAAGATTTAATCACTGCGCCGCGCAAGAAAGGCAGCCTTCGGGCTGCCTTTTTTTTCAGCAAACGAATTTCAGTAAAAATTAGCGGCGCTTGTCCTTGCCCCTTTCCAGTCCCGCTTTCAATACCGTCTTCCACTTGGCGCGCGCGGCGATGCGCTCGAGCGGCGTTTCCTCGCTGCGGCGCGCGTCGCGCAGCAGCTTGTGATAATTGCGCAGGCGGTCCCCATCGACGGCGCCACGCACGGCACAACCGGGTTCGCTCGCATGCCGGCAATCGCGGAACTGGCACGCCGCCGCCAGCGCCGCGATGTCGTCAAAGGTAGCGGCCAGCGTTTCCGCATCGGCATCGGCACGCCAGCTGCGCAGGCCCGGCGTGTCGATGATGCAGGTGCCGCTGGCGCACAGGTGCAGCGAGCGCGCCGTCGTCGTGTGGCGCCCGCGCCCGTCGCCATGGCGCACGCCGTTGGTTGCCTGCTCCACCGCGCACAAGGTATTGGTCAGGCTGGTCTTGCCGGCGCCCGATGAACCGAGCAGCACCAGGGTCTGGCCGGCACTCAACCACGGTTCCAGGATGGCCACGTCATACGCATGGCGCGTATCGATGGCAAACAGGGGCACGTGGGGCGGCAGGCGCTGTCTGAGCTGCGCCAGCTTGCCCGGCACGTCGTCGGCCACGTCGGCCTTGCTCAGCACCACCACGGGGCTGACCTGGGCCGCCAGCACGATGGCCAGATAGCGCTCGAGGCGGCGCGGATTGAAATCTTCGTCCAGTCCCATCACCAGCAGTGCCGTATCGACATTGCTGGCAAGCAGTTGGCGCCGGCCGTCATTGCCGCGCCGCGCGATCTGCGTGACTGGGGATAAGTGCGCCGTTATCCACAGCGTGCCGTGGCCATCGTATTCGGCGGCGACCCAGTCGCCCACCGTGAGGATGGTGTCGCGTTCCTGCAGTTCGTGCAGCAGGCGCGGCAGGATTTTTGCCGGCTGTTCCAGGAGGCCATCGTGCACGATGATGCTGTCGCGGTGCACGGCGCAAACGCGCATCAGCTGCGCGGTGGGGGAAGAGATGTCGAGTTGGGTGGCTGCGCTGGCGATGGCCTGCTGCAGCCCGATAAGGCGTAGTTGCGCAAAATCGAATGCGATCATGGTAGCGTGATTCCAAATTCTGTCGTCCGCGTGCGGACATGTAGCCTGCGCGTGCAGGCACCGCCAGTCGCTTTGACTGGCACGAAAGAAGGGGAACGTCGGCTACGCGATCAGCGTATGGGGAAGTGCAGGCTAAAGGCTTAGCGGGGAAAAACGGTGATCAGGCAGCCGACAGCACGGCAGTATCCGAATGGCGCATGTTGTCTACTCCTGTTGTGTGATGGAAAACACCAGTGTGCCAGCGGCCTGCGCCGCCGTCAACAGAAGCTGTGGCTTAGCTGCACATGCCGTAAGCCTGGCGCTCGGGGAAATAGCGGTACGTAAACGTGCGCACCGGATAGCGCTTGCCGCCGACAAGCATGTCGGGCATCGACAGATCAAAGCGCTGCGGCAGCTGGCGCGGCAGTTGCAACCGCAGGCGCCACTGGGTTTCCTTGCTGTTGCCGACGGCGGAAAACATGATGGGCAGCTGCTCGATGACGTCGACGATCTCCGCCTTCTGGTTCATGCCGCGCTGGTAAATGGTGAGTATCTTGGCCTGCGCGAAGGGCGGCTGTTTCGGTTCTTCCAGCAGGAAGGACAGGCGCGTAAAACTGGCTTGCGTACCGACGGGCAAAGTAAAAATCAGCGCCAGCTCCGTGCCGCCTTCCTTCAGGGTGACGGGCGGCGTGGCATAGATGCTGATACCGCGCGGCAGCTCGAAACGCGAGCCCTCCGCCCACGTCTTGCACTCGGGCGTGGTGGCCTGGTACAGGCTGGGCGCCGTGTAGTCATCGCAGGCGGAAACCAGCAGCAGCAGGGGCAGGGCAAGGAGGGCGGAACGGCGCATGGGAGTCACGGTTGGGGGAATGAGCCGACAGTGTAAGCGATCCCCACGCGATCCACCAGCGGCGCTAGGAATGCCCGGGCGGCGCGCGCCGTACGGACTGCAGCTGGCAATGCGCCGCCTGCAGCGCATCCTTGATGATGTCGAGCGCCAGCTGCGGCCGCGCCGCGCCGCACATGAAGATGTCGACGGCGGCAAAGCCGACCTCGGGCCAGGTATGCAGCGAGATGTGCGACTCGGCCAGCAGCAGCACGCCCGTGACGCCCTGGCCCGGGCCAAAGCTGTGGAAATGGCCATGCAGCACCTGCGCGCCGGCCGCGACGGCGGCGTCGCGCAGCAGGCGCTCGAGCGCGGCGCAATCGCGCAGGCGTTCCGGCGCGATGCCCGACAGGTCGGCCAGCAGATGGATGCCCAGGGGCAGATGCGGTGTGGACGCCATGCTTATTTGTGACTCCCGCCACCGCCGCCGGAGCCGCCGCCATAACCACCGCCGTAGCTGCCGCCGCCGGTGCCCGTGCGCGAACTCCAGCTGCTGCCGCTGCTGCTGCCGGCCACCTTGAACATGCGCACCCAGTTGGCGGCCGTGACACTGAAGGTCACCATCAGGGCATAGATCACATATTTACTCATGGGGGATTCTTTGCATTCTTGTCGAGAAAAGCGGCAGGCAGGAACAGCGCCAGGCAGCCCAGCAAACTCCACATCAAGGTGCTGGAGAACGAGACAAACATTGGGATCGCATTCAAGACCAGCACGATGACGATGAAGACCTTGGCGATGCCGCGGTGGCTCAGCTGGATATTGTGCACCTGGTCGCCGCCATGGAAGGCGGCGCCGAACCAGGCGACCATCTGATCATAGGCGACGGGCACGGAGCGCGACCAGGTCATTTCCTCGCCGGTGATTTCTGCCGCCAGCTTGGTCTGTCCCTGCTCGAATTCATGCACGTGCGTGCTGTCGCCGACAGCCACTTTCCAGTTGAAGGCACCGGCCGCATACACGACTTGCGAGCCGTAGTCATACAGTTTGCGATAGGTGGCGCCATCGAGCTTGCAGGTATCGGCGTCCGGCGACGTCCAGTTGGGCCAGTTCGGCAGCACGTTCGAGCGCGACCAGCCATCGTCCGTCTCCACCAGCCAGAAGAAGCCGGCGCGCGCGTTGTACAGCAGGTATTCGTTCCACTCGCTGCCTTCGTCGTCGGCGCGGCGCATCATGCCGATCACCGTGAAGTCGACATTGCTGATCTTCGCGCTGGCACCCAGCTCTAGGGAGATGTCGGCGTTGTCGTGCACCTGCTTGCCGATGGCCAGCACCTGCGCTTCCGGGCCGCTGGCGTCGAGCTGCGCGTGGCAGGCGGGGCACACGAGTTGCACCGCCGCGCCAGGCACATAGTGGATGCCGTTGCCGCAGGAGGGGCAGTCGAGCGCATCGAGCTTGCCGCGATACTTGCCGGCGCTCTTGGCGATGGCATCGTCGTCGCGCAGCAGCTGGCACTTCAAACTGTCCAGGGTGACGGCGACGCCCTGGTAGACGACCGGTTGCGGGCCATCCGTGTAGTCGAGCGTGACAAAGCTGGCGTAGTTGCGGAAGTCCGCCACCTGGATGCGCCAGCCGGCGCCCACCTTGAACGGCAGTTCTCCCTGCCCGGCGATGCATTCGGCGCTGCGGATCTCGGCCGCCGTGTACGGCTCGCCGCAAATCGTGTAGCGCCTGCCCGGCGCCAGCTCGCCAAAGGCGGGCAGGGCGTCCTGCGTGCTGCGTTCGCGCGTCAGGGTGTACAGGCCGGACGAGTCGCCCAGCCAGGCGGTGCTGGCGTCATCGAACAGCAGATACCACTCGTTCCACGTGCCGGCGCTGTAGCGCTGCTGGATGCGGCCGACGACGGTGAAGTGCACGCCATCGTGCACGCCGGCCGTGCCGATCTGGATCGGTGAATAGTCTTCCAGGACGGCCGACATCTTGCCCACGTCCCTGACGGAATCGGCGTCCTTGAGGATGGTGCTGTGGCAGTACTCGCACACGGCGAGCACGGAAGCGTGCGAGCGGAAACGGACTTCCGCGCCGCAGCTGGGACAGGAAACAGTTTGCATGCAGTCGCGCTTAGCCGATCAGTTTTTTCAGCAGTTCAGCCTTGGCGCCGTCGTAGTCGGCCGGCGAAATGAGACCCTTGTCCAGCAGGCCCTTGAGTTTTTCCAGGCGCGCTTCGATCGGTTCTTCCACGGGGGCTGGCGGCGCGCCGGGCGTCGGCGCCGGTGCCTGCTGCTGCAGCGCGCCGCCCATGCTTTGCGCCATCACCTGGCCGATCGACAGTCCGGCGCCCAGTCCCGCGCCGATGCCGGCCATGCCGCCTTCGTTTTGCGCCGCCAGCGGGATCGCGTTGGCCACCTGGAATTTCGTGTAGCCGCTCATCTTGTCGGCACCCAGGCCACCCTTCATGCCGGCCGAGATGCGTTCGTCGAGCGCCGCCTGCAATTCCTCTGGCAGGCTGATGCTGGCCACGTTGAATTCATCGAGGCCCACGCCGTAGCGGGCAAACGCCTGCGCCAGGCCATCCTTGACTTCCTGCGCCATCAGCGCCTGGTTGGCCGCCATGTCGAGGAAGGGGACATTCGCGCCGCCCAGCGAGCTGGCCATGCTCGACATCAGAATGCCGCGCAACTGATCTTCCACCTCGTCGCGCGTATAGACTTCGCGCGTGCCGCTGATCTCGGTGAAGAAGGTGCGGGCGTCGGCGATGCGGTACGAGTACATGCCGAAGGCGCGCACGCGGATCATGTCGAAATCCTTGTCGCGGATGGTGATCGGCTGCGGCGTGCCCCACTTGCGGCCCGTCTGCACGCGGGTGCTGAAGTAATACACGTCCGATTTGAACGGCGAATCGAACAGCTTGTCCCAGTTTTTCAGGTTGGTCAGCAGCGGTAAAGTCTGCGTCGTCAGCTTGTGCGTGCCGGGACCGAAGACGTCGGCGATCTTGCCTTCATTGACGAAGACGGCGACCTGCGATTCGCGCACATTCAGGATCGCGCCGTTCTGGATCTCGAAATCCTGCATGGGAAAACGCCAGGCCAGTACGCCTTCCGTCTCTTCGTTCCACTGCAGTACGTCGATAAACTGCTTCTTGATAAAGCTGCCGAGGCTCATGATGGTATCCTTGAATGAGGTAAAACGTCAGGAAATGCAGGCGGCGTTGATGGCGCCGATCGACAGGGAAATGGCGGCCAGCAGGCCGCCGAAGGCGCTGTTGTTCGATTCGATCTGGTCCTTCGACATGCGCAGCAAACGTGTGGTGACCACATAGGCGAGCAATTGCACCACCATGGCGCCAAAGGCCCAGGCGAAGAATTGCTGGTAGCCGGCCGTGTGCATCAGGGACGAGGCGATGGTGGCGGAAAAGCCCAGCATGGCGCCGCCCAGCGACAGGGCCGCCGCCTGGTTGCCCTGGCGGATCAGCAGTACTTCGTTATACGGCGTGACACGCGTGTAGATGATAAAAAATACAATCAGCAGCGCGGCGGCCAGTAAAAGGTGGATCAGATAGTTTAGGATGTCGGGCACGGCATTCCTCGCAATGAGCATTTGATAACGTCAACGCATATTAGAACAAAAAAAGTCCAATGAACAAAAAGATTCTGATTTTGTCCGTCTTCGTGGTCGCCTCCTGCGGCCTCGCGTATGAACTGATCGCTGGCGCCATGTCCAGCTACCTGCTCGGCGACTCCATCCTGCAGTTTTCCACCATCATCGGCTGCTACCTATTCGCGATGGGTGTGGGTGCTCACTTTTCCAAGTACGTAAAGGATGACGACGTGCTTTCGCGCTTCGTCGACATCGAGCTGGCCGTGGGCCTGATCGGCGGCCTGTCGGCCGCCATCCTGTTCATGACGTTCTCGTGGATGGCCGCGCCATTTCGCACCTTATTGTATGTGATGGTGTTCCTGATCGGCGCACTGGTCGGCATGGAAGTGCCGCTGGTGATGCGCGCCCTGAACACGCGCCAGACGGAATTTTCCGAGCTGGTCAGCCGCGTGCTGACCTTCGACTACCTGGGTGCGCTGGCCGTCTCCCTGCTGTTCCCGCTGGTGCTGTCGCCGTATCTGGGCCTAGTGCGCACGGGCTTCCTGTTCGGCATGCTGAATGTGGGCGTGGGCCTGTGGAGCATTTATGTGTTCCGCGCCGAGCTGAAAAATCTCACGGGGCGTTTGCTGCGTGCCTGCGCCGTGATGCTGGTGCTGATCGCCGGCTTTGCCATGTCGGACCGCATGGTGGCCTGGGGCGAACACGGCCTGTTCGGCGACGAGATCGTGTATTCCACCACCACGCCCTACCAGCGCCTGGTGATCACGCACTGGAAGGATGATACGCGGCTGTACATCAACGGCAACCTGCAGTTTTCCTCGCGCGACGAGTACCGCTACCACGAGGCGCTGGTGCACCCCGTGCTGGAAGCGCTGCCGTGGGCGCGCCGCGTGCTGGTGCTGGGCGGCGGCGATGGCCTGGCGCTGCGCGAAATCCTCCGTTATCCCCACATCGAGCACGTCACCGTGGTTGATCTCGATCCCGCCATGACGGCCGCGTTTACCACGCGCCCGGAGCTGGCCAAGCTGAATAACAGTTCGTTCTCGGACAAGCGCGTCACCGTCGTCAATGCCGATGCCGCCGTCTGGCTGCGCAATAACGGTGACATGTTCGACGCGGCCATCGTCGATTTCCCCGACCCGTCCAGCTTCGCGCTCGGCAAGCTGTATTCGGTGCCGTTCTACGACCTGGTGAAAAAACACCTGGCGGCCAAGGGCCTGATGGTGGTGCAGTCGACGTCGCCGTTCTTTGCCCCGCACGCCTACTGGACCATCAATTCGACCCTGCGCGAAGTGGGCATGCGCACCTGGCCCTACCACGCCTACGTGCCTTCGTTCGGCGAATGGGGGTTTATCCTTGCTTCTCCCCAGCTCGACTACAAACCGCCCACCAGCTATCGCCTGCCCATGCGCTACCTGAATGCGGACACCACGCGCGAAATGTTCATCTTCCCGCCCGACATGCAGCCGCTGCCGATGGCGCCCAACCGCTTGAATACCCAGTCACTCGTGCATGAATTCGAGCAGGACTGGAACCGGGTGATCCGCTGATGCAGCGCCGCTCCTTCATGCTGTGGGCCGCCGGCGGCACTGCGGCGGCGGCCGCAGGCATCGGCAGCATCGCCGCCTACCTGCGCTGGCAGGAAATCACGCCGAAGGTGCTGTACCCGGGCCGCAGCGAGGGACATTATTTGCGTGAGCTGCTGCGCGAGCGCAAGGCGCTGCCGCCACCGTCACGCACCTTGCACACCGACGTGGCCATCCTCGGCTCGGGCATCGCCGGCCTGACGGCCGCCTGGCGCCTGAACAAGCTGGGGCACAAGGATTTCCTCATGATCGATGGCCCGCAGCCGTATGGCAACGCGGCTGGCGGGCAGTTCGGCGACCTGGCTTATCCGACCGGAGGCCATTATTTGCCGCTGCCGTCGCCCGAATCGACCCATGTGCGCGACATCCTGTTCGACCTGGGGATCATCCAGCGCGATCCGCAAGCGGAAAAGCCATATTATGACGAGCGCTACATCCTGCACGCGCCCGAAGAGCGCTTGCTGTTCAACGGCCACTGGCAGGACGGCTTCATTCCCACCGAAGGCGTGCCGCCTGCGGAACTGGCGCAGCACGAGCGCTTCTTTGCCGACGTGCGGCGCCTGCGCCAGGCGCATGGCAACGACGGCAAGCGCGTCTTCGTGTTCCCTACCGTGGAGTCGTCGCAAGACCCGGCCTGGCAGGCACTCGACACCATCACGTTAAAGCAGTGGATGGAGCGCGAAGGCTATACCTCGCCCACCCTGCACTGGTATCTGAATTACTGCTGCCGCGATGACTACGGCACGCGCTACGACCAGGTCTCGGCCTGGGCCGGCCTGCATTACTATTGCAGCCGCTGGGGCCAGGCGGCCAACGCGGGCAATGGCGCCTGGCTGACCTGGCCGGGCGGCATGCAACCGGTCGCCACGGCCATGGAGCAGGCTTCAGGTGTCCAGCGTCATGCGGGCACGGTGGTTTCCGTGCAGACGACGGACAAGGGCGTGGAGGCGCTGTGCCTGGAACTGGTCGACGGCCAGCCGCGCACCTACCTGGTCAAGGCGCGCAAGGCCATCTGCGCCATGCCGTTGTATGTGGCGGCCCGCGTGGTCAACAACATCGCCGGCTATGGTTTTGACGCGAAGCGCCACACGCCCGCGTATGCGCCGTGGATGGTGGCCAATTTTTTACTGAAACGCTTTCCCGACGAATTGCCGCATGCGCCCCTGTGCTGGGACAACGTGGTGTACCAGGAGCCTGGCCTCGGCTATGTCGTCTCGACGCACCAGGACATCCGCGTGCGCCCGCCCGAGAAAACCGTCTTCAGTGCCTACGTGGCCCTGTCCGACCGCACGCCGCAGGAAGCCCGCAAATGGCTCGACACGGCCACGCCCGAAGAATTGCTGGCGCTGGCCAGCGTCGATTTGAAGACGGCGTATGGACGCGATTTCGCCAGCTGCGTGGAACGGGTCGACATCACCGTACGGGGCCACGCCATGGCCGCACCGTTGCCCGGTTTTCGCAGTAATGCGGGGCTCAAGGCGCTGCGCGAGCACGATGGCGCCATCCTGTTCGCGCATGCCGATCTGTCGGGCTTTTCCGTATTTGAAGAGGCGGCGTGGTGGGGGGATCGCGCTGCGCGATTAGCCGCTGCATAAAAAAGGCCGGCGCAAGCGCCGGCCAGAGCCCCCTAAGGCTCGAACCTGTGCTTCCTTGTTCTTCTCATTTATTTTTATTAATGACGTCGATGAAGACGGCCGCCAGCAGCACCAGGCCCTTGATCACTTGCTGGTAATCGATGCCGATGCCCATGATGGACATGCCGTTGTTCATCACGCCCATGATGAAGGCGCCGATGACGGCCCCCATCACCTTGCCCACGCCGCCCGAGGCCGAGGCGCCGCCGATGAAGCAGGCGGCGATCACGTCCAGCTCGAAACCCGTACCCGCCTTTGGCGTGGCCGTGTTCAGGCGCGCGGCGAAGATCAGGCCGGCCAGCGCGGCCAGCATGCCCATGTTGACGAAGGTGTAGAAGCTGACCCGTTCCGTCTTGATGCCGGACAGGCGCGCCGCCTTCTCGTTGCCGCCCACGGCATACACGCGGCGGCCCAGCACGGTGCGGTTGGTAATGAAGGTGTAGGCGACGATGAGCAGCGACATCACGGCCAGCACGTTGGGAAAACCGCGGTACGACGCCAGCAGGTAGCTGAAATACACCATCACGGCGGCGAAGATCGCGTTTTTCAGCAGGAAGAAGGCGCGCGGTTCGTTTTCCATGCCGTGTTTCAGTTGCTTGGCGCGGCTGCGCAGCGAGGTGATGATCAGCGCCGCGGCGGCGATCACGCCCAGCAGCAGCGAAAAGCCGCGCAGGTTTTCGCCGCCGAACGGGTCAGGCAAAAAGCCCGAGCTGAGCATCTGGAAGCCTTCCGGGAAAGGACCGACCGACTGGCCAGCGAGCAGCGCCAGGGTCAGGCCCTTGAAGACCAGCATGCCGGCCAGGGTCACGATAAACGACGGGATCTTGAAGAAGGCGACGAAATAGCCTTGCGCGCCGCCGATGACGGCGCCGGCCAGCAGGCAGATGATGCTGGCGGCAACAAAATTCATGTTGTAGTTGACGATCAGGACGGCCGCCAGCGCGCCGACGAAGCCGACCACCGAGCCGACGGACAAATCGATATGGCCGGCCACGATGACCATCAGCATGCCCAGCGCCATGATGACGATGTAGCTATTTTGCAGCACCAGGTTGGTCAGGTTCAGCGGCTGCATCAGGGTGCCGTCCGTCATGTACTGGAAAAAGCCCATGATGACGATCAGCGAGAGCAGCATGCCGTAGTCGCGCATATTGTTCTTCAAAAAGCCGGCATAGCTTTTCGCTTGCGGCGCGGCCGCTGCTGCTGCCGGCGCGCCTGCTGTCAGTTTATTGTCCATTGTTTTCTCCGTGTGTAACGATCGCGCGCATGATTCGCTCCTGCGATGCTTCTGCCGCGCTCAGTTCTGCCGCGAAGCGGCCTTCATTCATGACATAGATCCGGTCGCACATGCCCAGCAATTCCGGCATCTCCGACGAGATCATGATGATGCATTTGCCTTCGGCCGCCAGGTCGCTGATGATGCTGTAGATCTCGTACTTGGCGCCCACGTCGATGCCGCGGCTCGGTTCATCGAGGATCAGCACGTCGGGGCGCGAAAACAGCCACTTCGCCAGCACCACTTTCTGCTGGTTGCCGCCGGACAGATTGACCACCTTCTGCGCCACGCTCGAGCAACGGGTCTTGAGCTTGCGACGGAACTCCTCGGCCACGCTGAATTCACGCTGCTCGTCGATCACCATGTGCTGCGAAATCGCATCGAGGTTAGCCAGGCTGGTGTTCTTCTGGATGTCTTCCTCGAGGATCAGGCCCAGGCCCTTGCGGTCTTCCGTGACATAGGCGAGGCCGTGCGCGATCGCCTTGCCGATGGTGCTGACGTCGATCTCCTGGCCATTCTTGAGCACCGTGCCGCTGATGCGCTGGCCGTAGGCGCGGCCGAAAATGCTCATCGCCAGTTCCGTGCGCCCGGAGCCCATCAGGCCGGCGATGCCGATGATCTCTCCCTTTTTCACGTGCATGTTGATCCCCTTGATGACGGGACGGTCGGCATGCTCGGGATGGAAGACGCGCCAGTCGCGCACTTCGAAAATGGTCTCGCCTATCGTCGGCGTGCGCGGCGGATAGCGGTCCGCCATTTCGCGTCCGACCATTTTTTCAATGATGCGGTCTTCGCTGACGGGCTCCACGCGGCAGTCGAAACTGTCGACCGTGTTCCCGTCGCGCAGCACCGTGATGGCATCGGCGACCCTTGAAATTTCATTGAGCTTGTGCGAGATCAGGATCGAGGCGATGCCCTGGGCTTTCAGGCCCAGCAGCAGGTCGAGCAGGGCCGCGCTGTCGCTTTCGTTCAGGCTGGCCGTCGGCTCGTCGAGGATCAAGAGCTTGACGTCCTTGCACAGCGCCTTGGCGATTTCGATCAGCTGCTGCTTGCCCACGCCCAGGTTGGTGATCAGGGTGTCAGGTGACTCTTTCAGGCCGACTTTGTGCAGCAGTTCGCGCGTCTTGCTTTGCGCGTATTCCCAGTCGATGACGCCCATGCGGGACGGTTCGTTGCCGAGGAAGATATTCTCGGCGATCGACAGCTGGGGCACCAGCGCCAGTTCCTGGTGGATGATGATGATGCCGATTTCTTCGCTGTCCTTGATGCCGCGGAAGTGCCGCGTCTGGCCCAGGTAATCGATGTCGCCCGTATAGCTGCCATGGCCGTAGACGCCGCTCAGCACTTTCATCAGGGTCGATTTGCCGGCGCCATTTTCGCCGACGATGGCGTGGATCTCGCCGCTGCGTACCCGCAGGTTGACATTGTCGAGCGCAACGACGCCCGGGAATGTTTTGCGTATCCCGCGCATTTCCAGGATAGTGTTCGTCATATAACCTCTCTGACACGGCCGCGCTGGTCGGCATCGGTCGTGCTGCAGTCTTGTTCTTGATGGTGCGTGAAGCGAAAGGCCCGGCAGCGCCGGGCCTTCAGTACCGTCGATGCTTATTTCACTTGCGCTTCCGTGTAGTAGCCGCTGCCGGTGACGAGCACCTGCTTCCAGTTCGCCTTGTCGACGGTGACCGGTTTCAACAGGTAGGACGGCACGACTTTCACGCCGTTGTTATAGGTCTTGGTATCGTTGACGGTCGGCGTTTTGCCGCTCATCATCGCGTCGACCATGTTCGCCGTGACCTTGGCCAGTTCGCGCGTGTCCTTGAACACGGTCGATGCCTGTTCGCCGCGGATGATCGATTTCACCGACGGGATTTCCGCATCCTGGCCCGTCACGACGGGGAACGGCTGCTTCGGCGTGCCGTAGCCGACGCCCTTGAGCGAGGACAGGATGCCGATGCTCAAGCCGTCATACGGCGACAGCACGGCGTCGACGCGCGCATTGCCGTAGTAGGCGCTGAGCAGGTTGTCCATGCGGGCTTGCGCCACGGCGCCGTCCCAGCGCAGGGTGGCGACCTTTTCCATGCCCATCTGCTTCGAACGCACCACCAGCTTGCCGCTGTCGATGTACGGTTTGAGCACTGACAGCGCGCCGTTGTAGAAGAAGTGCGCGTTGTTGTCGTCGGCCGAGCCGCCGAACAGTTCGATATTGAACGGGCCCTTGCCTTCCTTGAGTTTCAGCGCCGATTCGATATAGCCCGCTTGCAGCACGCCGACCTGGAAGTTGTCGAAGGTGGCGTAGTAATCGATGTTTTTCGTGCCGCGGATCAAACGGTCATACGAGATGACCTTGATGCCCTTGTCGGCCGCTTTTTGCAGCACGTTCGACAAGGTGGTGCCGTCGATGGCGGCGATCACCAGCACCTTGGCGCCCTTGGTGATCATGTTTTCCACCTGCGCCAGCTGGTTCGGGATATCGTCGTCGGCAAACTGCAAGTCCGTCTTGTAGCCGCGCTCCTTGAATACCTTGACCATGTTGTCGCCGTCGGCGATCCAGCGCATGGACGATTTGGTTGGCATCGAGATGCCGATCGCGCCCTTGTCGGCGGCGCTTGCCACGGGCATTACCGCCATGCCGGAGATGGCCAGCGCCAGGCTCGCGGTCAGCATTTTCATTGTTGTTTTCATTTCAGGTCTCCACCGTCTTCGATAGTTGAATGTGCCAGGGCCGTCGTCCAGTGGGCGGGCTCCGTGCGAATGGCCGATTGCAGGCCACGGCTGATACTAGTTTGTCCATCCATCCCTCACCAATCACTTTTTTCGCATTGGTGATATCCAAAATGATATCGATGGGTCAATTGATGCAATGCGCCATGGCGCACCTTCCCGCCTGCGCGCAGGGCGGAAACGGGGGCTGGGCGGCGGCTTTTTTTGGTGCACTGCAATACCAATAATCATCATTCAATTTGGTGATTTTCGTAATTGCGGCGACACAGGGCGGCGCGCAGAATCGGTCCGAACTTGAAGACCCGCCATCCCGTCACGACCTTTTGAAAGCTTGCCATGCAGCCGATTTCCCCCGCCTCCCTGTTGCCCGCCGACCTGGTGCAGGCTACCCTCATTGGCCGCATCTGGCGTGACGGCCCCTGCGTCGTCGCCGTGCGCGGCGGCGAAGTGGTCGACATCACGCAGACGGTGGCGACGGTGGCCGAGCTGTTCGAACGCAGCGATGCGCTCGATATCGCCCGCCATGCGCCCGGCATCGCGCTTGGCTCCGTGCAGTCGCTGCTGGAGCAGGCACTGGCCGCGCCGGCCGGCGAGCCACTGCTGCTGGCGCCGTGCGACCTGCAAGCCGTCAAGGCATGCGGCGTGACTTTCGCCGTCAGCCTGCTCGAACGGGTGATCGAGGAGCAGGCGGGCGGCGACGCGGCGCGCGCGGCCAGCTTGCGCACCGCCCTGCAAATGACATTGGGCGGCGATCTGTCGGCACTGAAGCCTGGCTCGGACGCGGCGCAGCGCCTGAAACAGCAGCTGCAGCAGCGCGGCGCCTGGTCGCAATACATGGAAGTGGGCATCGGCCCCGATGCGGAAGTGTTTACCAAGGCGCAGCCGATGTCGTCGGTGGGCTGCGGCGCGCAGGTGGGCTTGCTGCCATCGTCCGCCTGGAACAACCCGGAGCCCGAGATCGTCCTGGCCGTCAACAGCCGCGGCGAGGTGCTGGGGGCGACCCTGGGCAATGACGTCAACCTGCGCGACATCGAAGGACGCAGCGCCCTGTTGCTGGGCAAGGCCAAGGATAACAACGGCTCCTGCGCCATTGGCCCCTTCATCCGCCTGTTCGACGAGCACTTCACGCTCGACACCGTGCGCGAGGCGGAAGTGTCGCTGCTGATCGAAGGCGCGGACGACGGCTTCGTGCTCGAAGGCGCCAGCTTCATGCGCGAGATCAGCCGCGACCCGCTCGACCTCGTGCGCCAGACGGCCGGCCAGTACCACCAGTATCCGGACGGCTTCATGCTGTTCCTCGGGACCATGTTCTCGCCCGTGAAGGACCGCGGCGCCCAGGGCGGCGGCTTTACGCACCATCTGGGCGACAGGGTGACGATTGCCAGCGCTTCGCTGGGCGCGCTGGTCAACGAAGTACAGCGCTGCGATGCGATTGCCCCCTGGACGTTCGGCGTGCGCGCGCTGTACCAGAACCTGGCCCAGCGCGGCTTGCTTTGATCCGATTATTTTAAAAAGAGAGACACCATGCAGCATGCAACTTACCCTAGCCTGGCCGGCAAGCGCGTCGTCATCACGGGCGGCGGCACCGGCATCGGCGTGGCCATCGTCGAGGCGTTCGCGCGCCAGGGCGCCCACGTCACCTTTCTCGACATCGCCCGCGAAGCGTCGCTGGCGCTGCAGGACAAGCTGGCCAACCTGCCGCAGCCGCCCGTTTTCCGCTATTGCGACCTGACGGACCTGGGCGCTCTGGCCGCCACCTTCGCCGAGATCGAACACAGCGCGGGCGCCACGGATATCCTCATCAACAATGCGGCCAATGACGACCGCCACGAACTGCAGGACGTCACGCCCGCCTACTGGGACGAGCGCATGGCCGTCAACCTGCGCCACCAGTATTTCTGCGCCCAGGCCGTGGCGCCCGCCATGCGCGCCAAGGGCAGCGGCGTGATTCTCAACCTGGGGTCGATTTCCTGGCACCTGGCGCAAGCGCGCCTGTCGATCTACATGACAGCGAAAGCCGGCATCGAGGGCCTGACGCGCGGCCTGGCACGCGACCTGGGCGTCGACGGCATCCGCGTCAACTGCATCATTCCCGGCGCCGTGCGCACGCCGCGCCAGGAAAAGCTGTGGCATACGCCGGAAGCGGAAGCCGTGATCCTGCAGGGACAATGCCTGCAGCTGCGCGTGGAGCCGGAAGACGTGGCGGCGCTGGCGCTGTTCCTCGCGTCGGACAACGCGGCCAAGTGCGCGGGACGCGAATACTACGTCGACGCAGGCTGGTACGGCGCATGAGCACCGCAGGCAAACACCCGGCGCGGCGCTTCCGCTCGCAGGACTGGTTCGACAATCCCGACCACATCGACATGACGGCGCTGTACCTCGAGCGCTTCATGAACTATGGCATCACGGCCGAAGAGCTGCGCTCGGGCCGGCCCATCATCGGCATTGCGCAAAGCGGCAGCGACATCAGCCCCTGCAACCGCATCCACCTGGAGCTGGCGCAGCGCGTGCGCGACGGCATCCGCGACGCGGGCGGGATCCCGATGGAATTCCCGCTGCACCCGATCTTTGAAAATTGCCGCCGTCCCACGGCCGCGCTGGACCGCAACCTCGCGTATCTGGGGCTGGTGGAAATCCTGCATGGCTACCCGATCGATGCCGTGGTGCTGACGACGGGCTGCGACAAGACGACGCCGGCGCAGTTGATGGCCGCCGCCACGGTGGACATTCCCGCCATCGTGCTGTCGGGCGGCCCCATGCTCGACGGCTGGATGGACGGCGAACTGGTGGGCTCCGGCGCGGCCATCTGGAAGGGCCGCCGCCAGCTGTCGGCCGGCTTGATCGACAACGACAAATTCCTGCAGATCGCGGCCGCCTCTGCGCCCTCGGCCGGCCATTGCAACACCATGGGCACGGCATCGACCATGAATGCGCTGGCGGAAGCCTTGGGCATGTCGCTGACGGGCTGCTCGGCCATCCCCGCGCCGTACCGCGAACGGGGCCAGATCGCCTATGAAACGGGGCGCCGCATCGTCGCCATGACGCATGACGACGTGCGCCCTTCGAGCATTCTCACGCGCGAGGCCTTCCTGGACGCCATCATCGTCAACGCGGCCATCGGCGGCTCCACCAACGCCCAGCCGCACCTGATGGCCATGGCGCGCCATGCGGGCGTGGAACTGCACTCGAGCGACTGGATGGAACATGGCTACGACGTGCCGCTGCTGTTGAACATGCAGCCGGCCGGGAAGTATCTGGGCGAACGTTTCCACCGCGCCGGCGGCGTGCCGGCCGTGATGTGGGAGTTGCAGCAGGCGGGTTTGCTGCACGCGGACCGGTTGACGGTCACGGGCCAGAGCATGGCCGCGAACCTGGTGGGACGCGAAAGCACGGACCGCGAGATGATCCGCCCGTTTGCCGCGCCGCTGAAGGAAAAGGCCGGCTTCATGGCCTTGCAGGGCAACCTGTTCGACTTTGCCATCATGAAGACCAGTGTGATCTCTCCCGCTTTCCGCGAGCGCTACCTGTCGCGTCCCGGCAGCGAAGGCGTGTTCGAGGCGCGCGCCATCGTCTTCGATGGTTCAAGCGACTATCACGCGCGCATCAACGACCCGGCGCTCAACATCGACGACAGCTGCATGCTGGTGATGCGCGGCGCAGGTCCCGTGGGCTGGCCCGGTTCGGCCGAAGTGGTCAACATGCAGCCGCCCGATGCCTTGCTCAAGGCCGGCATTCTGAACCTGCCGACCCTGGGCGATGGGCGCCAGTCCGGCACCTCGGACAGCCCCTCGATCCTGAACGCGTCGCCGGAAAGCGCCGTGGGCGGCGGCCTGGCGCTGCTGCGCACGGGCGACATCATCCGCGTGGACTTGAACGGGGGCCACTGCGACATGCTGGTCGATGCGGACGAACTGGCGCGCCGCGCCAAAGAACTGCCGCCGCCCGTCAACGACAGCGCCACGCCGTGGCAGGAAATCTACCGCGCCAGCGTGGGCCAGCTGGAAACGGGCGCCTGCATGGAGCTGGCCCTGAAATACCGCGCCGTGGGCCAGACCCTGCCACGGCATAACCATTGATGTAGGTCGGCTTAGCGCTCCGCGCGCAAGCCGACAACACCAGCATCACCAGATTTTCAGCAGTACCCGTAGTTAAAAAAACGTTGTTAATAAAATCCACAAGGAGACACACAATGAACAAGATCATCAGTGCAGCCATCATGACCGCCATGCTGGCATTGACAAGCAGCGCCGCCCTGGCCGATGCGAAAAACCCGAAAATCGGTTTCTCCATCGACGATTTGCGCGTGGAACGCTGGACGCGTGACCGCGATTTCTTCATCGCCGCGGCCGAAAAGCAGGGCGCCAAGGTCTTCGTGCAGTCGGCCGACGCCAGCGAACAGCGCCAGATTTCGCAGATCGAAAACCTGATCTCGCGCGGCGTGGACGTGCTGGTGATCGTGCCGTTCAACGCCACGGTCCTCAACAACACCGTCAAGGAAGCGAAAAAGGCCGGCATCAAGGTGCTGTCGTATGACCGCCTGATCCTGAACGCCGATATCGACGCGTACATCTCGTTCGACAACGAGAAAGTGGGCGAGATGCAGGCCGAAGGCGTGACCAAGCTGCAACCGAAGGGCAATTACTATCTGCTGGGCGGCTCGCCGACCGACAACAACGCCAAGATGCTGCGCGAAGGCCAGATGAAGGTACTCAAACCGTTCATCGACAAGGGCGATATCAAGATTGTCGGCCAGCAGTGGGTGAAGGACTGGAGCGCCACCGAAGCGCTGTCCATCGTGGAAAACGCGCTGACGGCCAACGGCAACAAGATCGACGCCATTGTCGCCTCGAACGACGGCACGGCCGGCGGCGCCATCCAGGCTTTGGCAGCGCAAAAACTGGCCGGCAAGGTGCCGGTCTCGGGCCAGGACGCCGACCTGGCGGCCGTGAAACGCGTCATCGCCGGCACGCAATCGATGACCGTCTACAAACCGTTGAAAACCATCGCCGCCGAAGCGGCCAAGCTGGCCGTGCAACTGGCGCGCAATGAAAAGCCGGCCTACAACTCCAGCTATGACAACGGCCTGAAAAAAGTCAGCACGGTGCTGCTGAAACCAACGCCGCTGACCAAGGCGAATGTGAACATTCTCGTCGATGACGGTTTCTATACCAAGGCGCAGCTGGGTAATTGATCACCTGCTTGCTGTCGGCTTGCGCGCTGCGCGCTAAGCCGGCCTACGATTGCCCGCATCGGCCGTTATCCGACAATCGCCGGCTCCGGAAACGCCGGTGGTGGTGTCGGCCGTCCGCATCGGCCGTAGGTCGGATTAGCGGCGCCATGGGCGCCG
>NZ_LNCE01000082.1:0-9481 GCF_001445815.1 Janthinobacterium sp. Ant5-2-1
CGAGGGACAGCAGCGAGTAATCCGCGACGGCGCCCGCCAGCAGCAAGCCCTGGTTGGCGCGGAAACCCTTCAGCACCTGCAGCGTGAAGGCCAGCGGGTGGCTGAGGATGTAGGTACTGGCGTGGCGGTTGATCATGTCGGATGCGGTGAAGAAGGCGGCGCGGCCTCGTGCCACGCCTGCAATCACACTAGCATACTGACAAACGCCCCGCTGCACCGTACGCTAGCAGACGCCTGGCTCCAATAAGGTCAAGGTTTGCCGGTCCGCATCCAGGGTGGCCAATATGCCCATCGGTATCGTGAACTGGTGGCGGATGTGGCCGAACGAGTAGCCGCTGACGGCCGGCACGCGTAAAGGCTGCAAATGCTGGTCCAGAGTGTCGTTCAAGGTCAGCGCGGTGTCGCCCTCGGCCGCCTCGCAATGCTCGAAGATGCCCAGCATCAAGGCCGCCGCCTTGTTGAACCCCACGGACAGGTCGAGCTGGCACAACATCCTGTCGATGCGGTACGGTACTTCATTGATTTCTTCGAGAAACAAAATATGCTCGCGGAAATCGGCCGCATACGGCGTGCCGGCCAGCGCGCTGACCATGCACAGATTACCGCCCGTCAAGCGTCCCGTCGCCTGGCCGCCGTGCACGGTGCGGATGGCGAAGTTTGGCTGCGTCTGCGCGCGGCGGTGATTGTCCAGCGCCATCGGGATCGTGTACTGCTCTTGCGGCGTCATCAGCACGTTTTGCAGCTGCGTCACCGTGTAGTCGGAAAACGTGGACGAGGCCACGGGGCCGTGAAACGTCACCAGGCCCGTCTGGCGGAGTATGGCCAGGTGCAGGGCCGTGATGTCGGAATAGCCGATCAGCACTTTCGGGTTGGCGCGGATCAAGACATAGTCGAGCAGCGCCAGCAGTGAAATGCAGCCGGAGCCGCCGCGGATGGCCCACACGGCCTTGACGTCCGGGTCGCGAAACGCGGCGTGCAAGTCGTCCAGGCGCTGCTGCACCGTGCCCGCATAGTTGCCGTGCACGGCGCGGATATTGGCGCCCAGGCTGGCGCGCAAACCCAGCGATTCGATATTGCGCACAGCCTTGGCGATGGCGTCTTCATCCGTAAAACCGCCCGGTGCGATGATGGCGACCAGGTCGCCTTCGCGCAGGCGCGCCGGTTTGATCAATGCGTGTTGCTGTTGCATGCGTTTGCCCTTCCCTTGCGCGGCCGCCGCCCACGCCGGTGTGCCTGCCGCCCCAAGAGTGGCGGCCAGCAAGCCGCCGAAGCGGCGCCGGCTGAGATTGGTCTGACTGGACATGCGGCCCTTTCCTGGAATAAAAACGGCGACGCCAGGCGCCGCCGCACGAGGTTAGCACGCCAGCGGGATCGCCGCCGGCATGGTTGCCTTACATGAACTTGTACTTCAGCTGGAACGACAGCGAACGGCCGCGTGGATCGGCCACGCGCGGGTCCCAGCCGGCGCCCACCACTTCGTCCACGTTGTGCGCGGTGAACGGCGGATCGCGGTCGAACAAGTTCTGGATACCGACGGTAATCGTCGTATTTTTGAAGCCCGTGTAGGTGCCCGACAAGTTATACGTGGTGTAGCTGGACACGTCCGGCTTGAAGCCCGGTGGCGGCGTGCCCTTGCCGCCATTCGGCACCTGATCCTTGTAGCCCGACGAAAAACTCTGGATCAGCAAGCCGCTCCAGTCGCCGCGCGCCACGCCGAAGCTGGCGTTGTGTTTCCAGCGCAGGTACAGATCGCGCGTATAAAACTTGCCGACCAGTTCCTGGTATTCCTGGCCTTGATATTCCGCAAACTTGAAGCTGTCCATATACGTGCCGTCCAGGGTCGCCGTCCATTTCGCGTCCTGGATCTTGCCTTCGCCGCGCAAGCCCACGTCGAGGCCGCGCACGCGGCTGCCTGCCGCATTGATCCAGCCCGCCTGCACGTACTCGATGGTGCCGTCCGGATTGCGGTGGATGTACTGGTTCAGCGCCTGGTAGTTGGCCAGCACGATTTGCGGCGTGCGGTTCAGGATGCGGTCCTTGGTATTGATGGCCCAGTAATCGAACGAGGCCGAATAGCCCTTGAACGGCTCGATGACAAAACCGACGCTGCCCTGCTTCGACGTTTCCGGCTTCAGGTTCGTGTTGCCGCCCGTCCTGTAGTCGAGGCGATCGATCGCGCAGTACTCGGGCACGCCCGGATGCTTGGCGCAACCTTCCTGATCGATCACGCCGTTCGGCAATTCCTGGCTCAGCGAACCGGAATACAGCTGCTGGAAGCTTGGCGCAAGGAAACCCTTGCTGGCCGAACCACGGAACAGCAGGAAGTCGGTCGGCTGGTAGCGGAAAGCCACTTTCGGATTCGTCGTCGCGCCCACCAGGCTGTAATCGTCGCGGCGGATGGCCAGCTGCATTTCCAGATCCTTCGTGACCGGCACCAGCAACTCGGCATAGACGGCCTTGACAGTACGGCTGGCATCTTTCAATGCGGCATTGCCTGGCGCCAACAGGATCTGGATGGCGTCGACGTCTTGACCGAAGCTGTAACCTTCGCGGCGCAAGTCAAAACCGGCCGCCATGGCCAGCGCGCCGGCCGGCAACTGGAACAGCTCGCCCGAAACGGAACCGTCGATCTGCGTCAGGGTCGTCTTGCCATGCTGGAAGTCGCCACGGAACTTGGTCGATTCGATCAATTGCTTGGCCGCTTCCGTCTGGCTCTGGCCAGCGCCCACCCACGGATTGATGATGCCGCTGGCCAATGCCGCGTACAACTTGTCCGTGTAGGAGTAGCCGTCCGTCAGCTTGGTCTTGGTGCTGCTTTCGGCGCGCGAAATGCCGGCCTTGTAATCCCACTTGCCAAAGTTGCCTTCAAAGCCCACCAGCACGCGGGCATTGTCCGTCGTGTTTTCCTGCGTGCGGTTGCCCACGTCATTGGCGCGCCATTTGTAGGAAATCGGCTTGGTCCTGTCGAAAGAAGGGATGTAGGCCGACAAATCCTGATAGTACGCGCCGCCGACCGGATACAAATTCTTGTTGGCAACGGTCGCCTGCACTTGCATCGGCGTCAAAATGGCCGTGGCCTTGGTGCGCGAACCGAGCACTTCGACAAACATGCGGTGGTCGGGCGCCAGCTGGAAGGTGCCGCGCGACAGCAGATTGGCCCGTTCGACGGGGAATTGCAGCACATAGTCGGCGCCATAGTCGTAGGCGCAGGAATACGTGGTGCGCAGCGGCGAGGTCACGTCTTTCCACAGTGCCGTCTGGTACTGCGACATGCCGGCGATGCTGTCGCACTTGCCCTGGAAACTCAAAGGATTGGCTTGCAGGTATTTATTCGCATCGCCTGGCAGCTGGAACGAGGCGCCCAGCGCCGTTCCGGCACCCGCCATCTGGTTGGCAAACGGCGTGCCCGTCGTATCAGGCGACAGGCCGCGGCCCGGCTGGAAGCCGTTGACAAAGGAGCGGTCGCTGCCGTTGAGGCGCTCGGCCTTGTCGACGGTCAGGCTGGCCATGATGTTGTAGCGGTCGCTTTCCAGCGAGCCCGTGCCGGCCAGGAGTGAGGCGCGGCGCGTGGCGCCGCCGCCTGCCTGCGTGTCGTTGGTGGAGACGGACGCTTCCACGCCGCTGTAATTGGTTTTCAAAATGAAATTGATCACGCCGCCGATGGCGTCCGTGCCGTAGATGGCCGAGGCGCCATCCTTGAGAATTTCCACGCGCGAAATCGCGCCCAGCGGGATCGAGTTCAAGTCGACCGACTTGCCGCTGGCGCCGTGCGTGGCGATGCGGCGGCCGTTCAACAGCACCAGGGTGCTCGACGGGCCCAGGCCGCGCAGCGAGGCGAACGAAGCGCCGCCGCTGACCCTGTCGGCATCGGCGCCAAACACGTTATTGCCCGAGGTCATATTATCGGCACCCGTGCCATTTGCCGACAGGGTACGCACCAGTTGCTCGGTCGTCGTGATGCCCTGTTTTTCGATCTGGTCAAAGGTGATGACTTGCACCGGCAGCGCGCCTTCCTTGGCCACGCGCTTGATGCTGCTGCCCGTCACTTCGACCCGTTGCAGCGCTGGCGCGGCCGCTTCCTGTGCCATTACCGGCCCCACCACCCCCATCAATGCCACCAACTGCGCTAGCTTTTTCAATTTCACAGGTCTTCTCCTTGTTGGGCAATCGAAACTTGAGTCATCAAGTCAGGCTGTTAGATATGTCGCAACGTCTGTCTCGCAGTACATTTTTTTATGACAATTGCGCATGACTTTATTTGTTTTCATTTTCAGAGTAGCGCGATGCATCCGCGGCCAGCCAATGAAAAATGCTTTCCTAACCATAACTTTTTGGAATGAATGCCCTTTTCAGCGACATGGTCACTTGCCTGCGGGGCTACCCTTGGCTTTATTCACAT
This sequence comes from Janthinobacterium sp. Ant5-2-1, assembly GCF_001445815.1. Lineage (NCBI taxonomy): Bacteria > Pseudomonadati > Pseudomonadota > Betaproteobacteria > Burkholderiales > Oxalobacteraceae > Janthinobacterium > Janthinobacterium sp. Ant5-2-1. The sequence goes on from NZ_LNCE01000082.1 coordinate 4,400, forward strand.
CCAGATAGCGCCAGGACGTGAATTCCACGGGGTGGCGCCTGTAGTTTTTTAGCCACGGTTGTTGCAGGTCGGCAGAGATGGGATGCGTCAGCAACACCCACGGCGTGTAGGCGTGGATCAGCTGAAACAGGTCGAAGTACAGACTGCGTCGGCGCGGCGTATCGGATAGCAGGCGCGCCTCCTCATAGCGTTTATTGTAATCGGGCAAGTTGAAGCGGGCATAGTTGGCGCGGCCACTGTTGGGACCGTACAACAATTGCATAAAGTTATCGCCATCGGGGAAGTCGGCGATCCAGTTGGTCTCGAACATCTGCACCTTGCCCAGGCGCGAGGCCTTGATGATTTCCGTCTTCTTGTCGCTTTTAAACTCCACGCGCACGCCGATGGCGTTCAGGTTGCGGCGCCACAATTCGTCGCGCAAGCGTCCCACCGTGCTCGGCTCCGTATGCATGGTGAGCAGCAAGGGCGTGCCGTCCGGCTGCGTACGGAAACCATCTGGACCCACCTTGTAGCCGAAGCGGTCCAGCAGGGCGCGCGCCAAGGCCGGATCGTAGCCGACGGGGCTGCGGTAATCCTTGTCATAGCCCAGCACGTTGGGCGGCAGCGGCGACTGGGCCGGCAAGGCCAAGCCTTTTTTCAGCAGCGCGATATCTTCGCGGCTGTTGTAGCTGAGGGCGATGGCGCGCCGCAGGGCCAGCTTGTCCTTGCTCGTGCCGCCCAGCACGGGGTCGTCCATGTTCATCCACATGTAATACGTCTGCAGCACGGGAAAGCGCGTCAGCTGCATGCCCTTGGCGGCCAATGCAGGTTTCAAGGCGCCGTTTTCCAGCACCATGTCCGTCATCGATTCGGGCACTTGCTCCAGATAATCGAACTCGCCTTTCAGGAAACCCAGCATGCGCGATTGGTATTCCTCGACGATGCGCACTTCGATGCGCTCGACCAGCGGTAATTGCTTGCCTTCCAGCGCCGTCGCGATGGCGCGCGCATCCGGTGGCAAGGCGGCCAGCGCCTTGGCTTGCGTATGGAACACAGTGGCACGGAAAGTCGGATTGGCCTGCAGCACGATCTTGTCGCTGCGCTTCCATTCCTTCACCAGGAACGGCCCCGTGCCCACGGGGTGATTACCGATCTGCCCTGCCGCCGGGTACGCTTCGGCCACTTCGCGCGCCACCACGGCGGTCGCCGGCATGGCCAGGTAAAACAGGAAATTCGGATCGACGCCATTGAGGCGAATGCGCAGGGTGTATTTGTCCAGCGCCTGCAGGCCGGCAATCGGCGTGTCGTAACTGAATTTTGTTTTCAGCGCCGCATCGCCCACCAGTTTGTCTTCCAGCAAGAACAGCCACGGCGACTTCAGGCTGGGGTCATACAGCCGCGTCAGGCTATACACATAATCCTGCGCCGTCACTTCGCGCGGCTTGCCTTTGAAAGCGGGATCGGGCGTAAAGAAAATACCGGGCTGTAAGTGAAAAGTATACGTGCGTCCGCCATCTTCCACGGTCGGCAAGCCGCGCGTCGTATTGCCCTGCAGCTGCACCGGGCGCGCCAGGTAGTCATAGCGCAAGAGCGGATCGAAAATGTTTTCCATCAAGTTCAGGCTGGCCAGGTCGGATGCCACGGCCGGGTCCAGGCCCGTCTCGCTCGTGCTCAAAAACAAGTGCAGGGTCTTGTTCGCGCGGGCATCGGCGGCATGCGCGGGCACGGTAAAAAGCGTCAACAGGGCCAGGCCGGCGGCGCAGGCGGTTTTGCGTAAAAACATCATCAGTGATCCAGTACAGACAAGGGTAACGAACAGCAATAAGCGACAGGCATCTCCCACACTACTCGGGCACGCTGCGGGGCGCCAATGAAAACAGGCTGCCAGCTTATAACTTTTTGGCATGCGATTGCTGCATTCTTTCATCAACTCGTATCGGGCTGCCCCTATACTTTGCTTGCAGACACTTTTCACTCCCGACACACAGAACTGATCGCATATGGCACTTAATTACATCTGGTCCGGCTTTTTCCTCGTTGGCTTCCTGGCCGCAGTGCTGCAGTGGCTGTTTCTCGGCGATACCGATATCTTCAAGCGCATCATCGACGGCACGTTCGAGACGGCGCGCATGGGCGTGATGGATATCGCCCTGCCGCTGGCCGGCGTGATGACCTTGTGGCTCGGCATCATGAACATCGGCGAAAAGGCGGGCATCGTCGGCTGGCTGGCGAAAGTGATCGCGCCCTTCTTTTCGCGCATCTTCCCGGAAATTCCCAAGGACCATCCGGCCACGGGCCACATGGTGATGAATTTCTCGGCCAACCTGCTGGGCCTGGACAATGCGGCCACGCCGTTCGGCTTGAAGGCCATGGAAAGCCTGCAAACCTTGAACCCGAACAAGGAAGAGGCGACGAATGCGCAAATCATGTTCCTGGTGTTGCACACTTCGGGCCTGACCCTGATTCCGCTGGCCATCATGGCGCAGCGCTCCATCCTCGGCGCGGCTGACCCGTCCGACATCTTTATCCCCTGCATGATCGCCACCTATGTGGCTACCATGGTCGGCATCATCACGGTGTCCATCAAGCAACGCATCAACTTGCTCAACCGGGTCGTGCTGGGCTGGATGGGCGGCATGACCACCGCCATCGTCGCCATGATCTGGTACTTCACGCAATACCTGACGAAGCAGGAGATCGAACTGGTCTCCAAAGTGGTCAGCAATCTGGTGCTCATCAGCGTCATCGCCATCTTCATCATCGGCGCCCTGCGCAAGAAGGTGAACGTGTATGACGCCTTCATCGAGGGCGCGAAAGGCGGCATCCAGACATCGATTACCGTGATTCCCTACCTGGTCGGCATGCTGGTGGCCATCAGCGTCATCCGCAACGCGGGCGTGTTCAATTTCCTGATGAGCGGCATGAACTGGTTCTTCGCCAACCTGGGCATCAATACGGACTTCGTGCCCGCCTTGCCGACGGCGATGATGAAGCCGCTCAGCGGCTCCGGCTCGAAAGCCATGATGATCGACGCCATGAATACCTATGGCGTCGACTCGTTCGTCGGCCGCCTGGCCTGCGTCTTCCAGGGCTCGGCCGACACCACCTTCTATATCGTGGCCCTGTACTTCGGCTCGGTGGGCATCCGCAAGACGCGCTATGCCATCACGGCCGGCCTGATCGCGGATCTGGCTGGCGTGATCACCGCCGTCTTCGTTGCCTACGTCTTTTTCCATTAAGGAGCACCATGTTACGTCCTGTCCTGATGGCTGCACTGTTGGCGGGTCTTGGCCTGTCGACTGCGCACGCGCAATTGCCCGAATCCGTCAGCCTGCTGCTGCGCAGCGCGAATATCCCCGAAGACGCCATGGGCGCGATCGTCTTGCGCGGCAACACCACCGTGCTGTCGCATGGGGCCGAACGCAGCATGCAACCGGCCTCCACCATGAAGCTCGTAACGACGGCCGTGGGCCTGGAGCAGCTGGGCCCCATCTTCCGCGGCCGCACGGAGTTGCGCACCAGCGCCGACGTCATCAATGGCGTGCTGAAGGGCGACTTGATCCTGCGCGGCGGCGCCGATACGGATTTCAATGCGAACGTGCTGGAGCACATGCTGCAAACCCTGCGCACGCAAGGCATCGTCAAAATCAAGGGCGACCTGATCCTTGACCGCCAGCTGTTCCAGCCGGCCCGGCCCGACATCGGTGCGCCACCGTTCGATGAGTCGGCCGAATTCCGTTACAACGTCATCCCCGATGCCTTATTGCTGAACACCAATCTGCTCGATATCAATATGAACTCGACGGAACGGCAATTGAGTATCCTGATGCAGCCGGCGCTCGAGAACGTCAGCATTACGAGCGACATGAAGCTCATCAAGGGCAGTTGCGCCAGATGGGAAGACGGCTGGCGCCCGCCCGAATACCGGCGCGATGCGAGCGGCAAGCTGCAGGTAATCCTGCACGGCACTTTCCCGCAAAATTGCAGCAAGGCTACCAGCATCAACGTGCTTGATCGCAACGATTACGCGGATCGCTTGTTCCGCGCGACCTGGAAACGCCTGGGCGGTACGATCACGGGCACGGTGCGCGAAGCGCCGGCAACTGGCTTGCCGCCGACGGCCGAACCGGTCGGCACGCGCATGCTGGCCGACCACGTGGCGCGCGCATTGCCGGAGGTCCTGCGCGATATCAACAAAACGTCCGACAACACCCTGGCCCGTACCCTGTTCCTGAGTCTGGGCAGCTTGCAAAGTGATGGCTGGCTGGGCAGCCGCCCCGTCGCCATGGCGGCGCCGGAAGACACGGCCAACCGGGCGCGACAAGTCATCCAGGAATGGTTCCAGCGGCACAATATTAATACTCAGGGCATGTTGGTCGACAACGGTTCAGGCCTGTCGCGCACGGGACGCATTGCACCGGCGCAAATGGCCGGCGTCCTGCAAGCCATGCAGCAAAGTCCGTGGGCGCCCGAGTTCCAATCCAGCCTGCCCATCGTCGCGCTGGACGGCACCATGCGCAAGCGCCTGCTGAACAGCCCGGCTGCCGCGCGAGCCCGCATCAAGACGGGAACGTTGAAGAATGTGGTGGCCATCGCCGGTTATGTCCCCGACGCCAACAACCAGCTGTGCGTGGTGGTCGCCATGATCAATAGCGACCTGGTCGGTAACGGCAACGGCCGCGCGGCTGTCGATGCGCTGATTGAATGGGTCGCCAAGAGCGGCGCCACGCCGGTAGTAGCCGGCCAATAAAGGAAAATCAGAATAGAAAGGCAGCGCGCAGCGCTGCTTTTTTCGTTTGTCACCTGGTTGCCAACTTGTCGGATTACGCTCCGCTAATCCGACCTACCCGGCGTTCTATGGACGTAGGTCGGCTTAGCGCGCAGCGCGTAAGCCGACGCCAGACAAAAGCACCAGACGAAAAAAAACCCGCCAATTACTTGACGGGTTTTTCTCTACTGCGAATAACAAGCCTGACGATAACCTACTTTCACACTGGTTGCAGCACTATCATCGGCGCAAAGTTGTTTCACGGTCCTGTTCGGGATGGGAAGGGGTGGGACCAACTTGCTATGGTCATCAGGCATAACTTGTACTGGCGTTTG
>NZ_LNCE01000083.1:0-16290 GCF_001445815.1 Janthinobacterium sp. Ant5-2-1
CAGCGTTCAATCTGAGCCAGGATCAAACTCTTCAGTTTAATCTCTGTTACTTTGCCGTTTTACCGGCACCGTCTTGCGACGGGTCGCTCACTCAAAAAACTGACAGGCTACTTCCGAAGAAGTATCCTATTTCATTATTTCTTGTGAACATTTGATATTTTAAGTTTTACAGCAATCCGAAGATCACTGCTGCACTTACATCAAATGCCCACACTTATCGACTGTTAATTGTTAAAGAACTGTATTCGGTGCTACTTTCGCGCTATTGACAAAGCGTTGTGTTTGCCAGCTGCGAAGAAGGAAGAGTATGAAGCGTTTGCAGCATTTCGTCAACCTTCTTTTTTCTCGTCTCATTCAGCATTTGCATGCGTCGTTCAGCGAGGGGGCGAATTATAGCCCTGGCCTGCGCGACCTGCAAGGGCTATTTTTCCACCCTGCGAAACGGCCCTGGCACCGTACTTGCTTATACCGACATAGGCACTGTCACTGATGAGAGCAACTCTGGGCCTGGCAGCAACACTGGGGATAGCCCGGTTCGCTTTGCTTTGCTCCCATCTGTGACAGGTGCTACATTATGGAACACTCTCGATATTCAAAAGAGCGCCGCAGTACAGGGCCCAACGGAGGCAACGAGATCATGTATCAACCGTCAGCTACTTACCGTAGCGCACCGTTTTCGTCCATCGCGGACGCCAACATACCACCGGCAGGACAGGACAACGTTCCCGTCATCATTGAAACGTCCCATCAGCGTTCAGTCGCCTTTGGCCTGTCGCCCACGGCCACGCCCGACTTTACGCCAGCCGGCAAATCCGACCTGTCCTTGCTGATCGAGCAAAACCGCCTGCTGCACACGCACGCGCTGCCTGCCATGGAAACCCTGTACCAGCAAATCGTCAACACCCACAATATGGTGATCTTGACGGATGCCAACGGCGTCATCGTGCATTCACTGGGCGACGATGATTTTCTGGAAAAAGCCAACCGGGTCGCTTTGCAACCAGGCGTGGCGTGGTCGGAACAAAGCCGCGGCACGAATGCCATCGGCACGGCCATCACGGAAAAAGTACCGACTTTGGTCCATGCGGACCAGCATTACCTGGCGGCCAATCATTTCCTCACGTGCTCTGCGGCACCGATCACCGACCACCGGGGCAACGTCATCGGCGTGCTGGACGTCTCGAGCGACCAGCGCAGTTTCCACAAGCATACGATGGCCCTCGTGCGCATGTCGGCGCTGATGATCGAAAATCAGCTGTTTTCCGCCACCTTCGAAGACGCCATCACCGTGCACTTCCACGCGCGTCCCGAATTCATCGGTACCTTGATGGAAGGCATCGCCTCGTTCACCCCGGGCGGCCGGTTCTTATCGGCCAACAAGAATGGCTTGTTCCAGCTGGGTCTGTCATTTGCCGCACTGCAATCACACACCTTCAGCTCCCTGTTCGGCTTGCCCGTTTCTGCCCTGTACGACCATTACCGCACGGCCTCACCCGGCTTGCTGAACCTGTGCATGCACAGTGGCGTACGCGTATATGGGCGCGCGCAGTTGCGATTAGCCAATAGTGCCTTCCAACATGGCTTTGCATCCAATATCGACAATAGCGATATCAACGCCGCCCCCGCCCAAGTTCCCGCGCCGGCCAGCCATGCGGCCAACGCGGCGCGGCGCCTGTCTGGCTTGCGCTACTTGCGCACGGGCGATCCGCAACTGGAATTGGTGATCGAAAAGGTCAACAAGGTACTGGGCCGCGACATCCCCATCCTCGTCATGGGCGAAACAGGGACCGGCAAGGAATTGCTGGCGCAAGCCATCCACAACGATTCGCCGCGCGCCATGGGACCGTTTATCGCCGTCAACTGCGCATCGATCCCGGAAACCCTGATCGAGTCCGAACTGTTCGGCTATGAAGACGGGGCGTTTACAGGCGCGCGCAAGAAGGGCGCCATCGGCAAGATCCTGCAAGCCAATGGAGGCACCCTGTTCCTCGATGAAATCGGCGACATGCCGTTTGGTTTGCAGGCGCGCCTGTTGCGCGTGCTGCAGGAACGCATGGTCACCCCGCTGGGCAGCAGCAAATCGATCACTGTCAATGTGGAACTCATTTGCGCCACGAATCACAACTTGCGCGAACGCATGGCCAAGGGATTGTTCCGCGAAGACCTGTATTACCGCCTGAATGGCCTGGTGGTAAAACTGCCGCCGCTGCGCGAGCGCTCGGACCTGGACACGGTCGTGAAAAAAATCCTCGCGACGGAAGCGCCCGATACGCGCTACACGGTGGCGCCGGACATCTTGCGCATGTTCCACCAGCATAAATGGCCGGGCAACTTCCGCCAGCTGACCAATCTGTTGCGCACGGCCATCGTCATGGCAGGCCACGAACATGAAATCTGTCTACGCCACATGCCCGATGATTTCCTCGATGATATTGAAATGACGCAAGCGACTGCCGCCAGCGTCAGCACGGACCGCATGATCGCCGCCGGCGCCAACCTGGAAGAGATGGAACAGAGCGTCATTCTCAAGTCGCTCGATGCCCACGGCGGCAACGTCTCGGCCACGGCGCGGGCGTTGGGCGTGTCGCGCAACACGATCTATCGCAAGGTGCCGCATCTGAAATAACCTAGCCTAGAGAAGACGGGAAAAGCCGGGCGACATCTGGCGCCGGCCCTGTTTGTCGATGGTCATCAGGTCGACGCCGTCCATCCGCGCGGCCATTGCATGCGCACGCGCCGCGCCCGTCACCAAGAAGGTCGTCGACAAACCATCGGCCAGCAAGCCCGTGGGCGCCAGCACCGTCACGCTGGCCAGTTCGCGCGGCGAATCGCCCTTCGAAGGGTCGAAGATGTGGTGATGCACGAAGTCGGGTGTGAACGTGTACTCGTAGTCGCCCGAGGTGGCCACGCTGCGCCCTTCCACTTTCAAGGTGGCCGCCAGGATTTCTGCGTCCCGCGGATCCTGGATGCCCAAGGTCCAGGGACGGCGCACGGAGCGCTGCCCGCGCGCAACGAATTCGCCCGTGTCCAGCAGCGCGTGCCGTATGCCGCGCGCCTGCACGGCCGCCAGCGCCATGTCCGCCGCGTAGCCTTGCGCCAGGCCATTCAAGGTCAGCGCCATGCCGGGCTGCAGGAAACGCACTTCGCGTTTGTCCCACGCCAGGTGCCGCCAGCCGACCCGTGCCTGCGCTTTGCGCCGTAGTGCTTGCGCAGGCAAGCTGGCCTGGTCTGCCGCCGCACGAAACAGCTGCCATAAAGGTTGCACCGTGATGTCAAACGCCCCATCGCTCCATTGTGACAAGGTTTGCGCCTGTGACAGCACGGCCAGCAAATGGGCGTCCGGCCGGGCCAAGCGGCCGTCACGGTTCAGCTGGAAGACCTGGCTGGCGGGACTGTAAATGCTCATCAGGCGGTCGATATTCCTGGCCGCATGCAAGGCATCCTCGATGGCCAGCTCGGCCTGGCGCTGATCGTGGTGCAACACGGTGACGGCGATCGTCGTGCCAAACGCCAGCGCAGCGCCTTGATAAGGGCGCACGCCGGAGGCCGTGGCTGTGCCGCGCGCCATGCTCCCAGGCAATGACAAGCCCGCCATGCCGGTCACGCTGCCTATCGCTGCTGAAATAAAGGTTCTACGCTGCATTGCTGCTCTCCTCTGCCGCGGCATGGACAATGGGAATGGTGCGGGCACGCTTGATTTCCAGCATCAAGGGTGCGCATTTTTCATCGCTGGCATAAATCACCACGCAATCCATGCACTGGAAACATTCGCCGTAATCGACCTTCCCGCTCGGCGCGATGGCGTGATGCTCGCACCGGTGGCGGCAAGTCTGGCACGGCGTGCCGCACTCCTTGCGGCGGGGAATCCAGTTGAACAAGCGAAACCGTCCCAGCAGCGCCAGCGCCGCACCAAACGGGCACAGATAGCGGCAAAAGAATTTATAGGAAACGCTGCTGAGCAGCAGCAAGCCCACGGCATACGCGACAAACGGCCAGGCGCGCACGAAGTTCAGGGTGATGGCCGTCTTGAACGGTTCCAGTTCGACCAGCTTGTCCGTGATCTGGCTGGAAAACAGGCTGCTGCCCAGAATGGCCGCCAGCAAGCCATACTTGATCCATTTCAAGCGCCCGTCGAGGCGCGGCTTGATCTTCCACTGCGGCAAGCGCAACCACTGGCCCAGCTTGCCTGTGAATTCCTGCAAGGCACCGAACGGACACAGCCAGCCGCAAAACGTGCCCCGTCCCCAGATCAGCAAGCTGAGCAACACGAACGCCCACAGGACTACCGTCATCGGATCGAACAGGAAAAAGCCCAGGCTGCGCCCCGCCAACAGCGCCTGGATGACGCCCGTGATATTGACGATCGATAACTGCCCCTGCGCGTAATAGCCGATGAAGCCTATCGTAAACAACAGGAACAGGCGGCGGAACCACGCAAATTGGCGGCCATCGCGCACCAGGCGTTTCTGCCAGGTCAAGGCGCCGGCCAGCAGCGCCAGCCCGGCCACCAATAGCAGCAACTCAGCCTTGCGGTTCTTCCACGTGCCGCGCCACGTGGCATCGTCGCCTTGCGGCGCCGTAGAGAACTCGGCCGGCAGGCGATAATTGAAATCCATGTTGCGCACGATGCGCTCCGGATACACGATGCCCTTGCTGCGCGTGATCGGCAACGTGAACGCCAGCGGGCTGGCCACATCGAGCCCCGCCTGGCTGATGATGCGCAATGCGACGATATTTTCCATCGGCAATGGCCCCGCATCGGACAAACTCAACTCCAGATCCAGGTCGCGCATGTCGATGGGCAAGCCATCCTGTTTCAGCAACAAGCGGTCCGGCACGGTGCCGCGCACGAAATCGTCGCCCAGCACGCTATAGCGCCCGCGCGACATGATGAGAATGGCGTGGTCGCCCTCGTCAAGCCGGTTGCGCAATTTATTCCAGCTGCGTTCCGTCAACAGGTTGCGCCCCACCGTGGGAACTGAGACGTACGCCAGGTACAGGTCGATGAACACGCCGTCCGGATCGCGCGTGGCTTCCGGTTCGAGTCCGGCTCCGGGACTCCCCGCAAACAAGGCTTCCACGTCCTTGTTGCTCAAGCGCACATGCTGGATCAATCCGCGCTCGAGCATCTGCGCCACACCGAGTTTCTCGAATACCTCCATGCGGATGCGGGCGATCTGGTCCGGGTCGCGGCCTTGCGCAAAACCCAGTTTTTTGCGCGACACTTTCAGGGCCGAGGCCAGCACGCTCTGGTTGATGATGCGCACGGAAGCCGTGGCCTTCGATACGCCATCGATATCGGCGTGGGTCGCATCCGGCGCGCGCTTGGTTCGTGCATCGATGGCTATATTCTGTTTCAGCGACAAGCCCTGATACTGCTTGACGAACTGAAACAGCGGCGCTTCACCGAGGCCGTCGAGAAACACGGGTTCGTGCTGCGACAGCACGGCGACGTCGAGAAAACTGCCTTTCGGATCGATGGCGATCAGCAAATTGACGGGCACGCCGGAAAAGCCTGGAATGGGCGCCAGATCCACCGATTCAAAAACGTAGCCGACCAGTTCGGTCGCCGTCGCGTTTTGACGGAACAAAGGCCAGACGGGCAAATCGGTCTCCTTGTCGCCCACGACGATGGGAGCAGGAAAGCGCCGTGCCAGTTCGGACTTGGTCAGCACACCGGCCCAAGCCTGTCCCAGGATAAACAGGAATAGCCAGCAGGCTATGAACAAGCGCATTATCCGCATGCAAGGTGCTCCGTGCGGCGCCCTGTCGCAAGGCGCCGCGTTGTTGAGTTAGAAGAAAATAATGCCGCCCAGGGACACGCCATTCATCTTCGCTTCGCCGCCGGCAAAGCCTTTCGAGCGCGTCTGGCCCAGCTCGCCTACCAGGGTGATCGCGCTGTTGAGCGAGTAATACGCGCCCAGGGTCAGGTTGGCGTTCGACTTCAAGCCACCCGTGCCGGCCGTGTTGTCATCGTTTTTGCTGATGCCGTAGGACAAGCCCAGCTTCAGCTTGTCCGTCGTTTTATACGTGCCTTGCAGCAGCCAGTTCTTCGACTTGGTATCGCCCTGGTCCGCATCGGAAAGAATCCCCAATCCCTTGCCGCCCTGGAAGTTGACCAGCACGCCAGCCGGGCCCATCTGGTACGAACCGCCCACTTCCACGCCGCGCATGGTCAGGTCATCGACACCTGGCGTTTTCGACGTGAATTTTTGCGACTTCACGCCCAGCCACGCTTTCAAGCCTTCCTGCGCATACGTCAGCTGCGCCTGCACTTGCGGGCTCGACTTCGAAGAATAGGTCGAGCCTGCCACGATGGGCGTATCGGAGACGGGGCTGACCAGCGCCACGTCGACGCCAACGCCGCTCGACTTCGGCGAGCTGTACATGATCTGGCCATAATTGCCCAGATAGGTGTAGCCGGCGCCGATATGGCCCAAGGTCACCCGGCCCCGCTGCGTCGCCTGCACCGGTGCGCCAGAGCCCAGCAAGGTCATGTCGGACAGAATCGCGTTCGCGCCGAAGATGCCGTAGTCGCGGCCCAGCTTGAAGGTGCCCATCTGCTCATTGCCAAACGTAAAGAAGGCCTGGCGTACGTCGACCACGCTGTTCTGGCTGATGGCGCTGTCCGTGGCCGTCGAGTTGTAGATACCAATCAAGGCTTTCACGTCGTACTCGCCCAGCCGCGAGCTCGCCGAGGTGATCAAGCCGTTGGGCAGCAAGCCGTTGCCGATCGTGGTGCGGTCCTTTTCTCCGCCGCAACCGAGCGCCTGGCCGCCCAGCGCCAGCCCGCCCACCGCATCGCCCGAACACGACACTTGGGTGTAGTAGGCGTTGACGATGCCGCCCACCGACACGGTCCAGTCGCCAGCCTTGATATCGACGGCTTGCGCCTGTCCCACCGCTGCGATTGTCATGACACCGAGGCTCCTCAGCTTGATCCATGTGTTCATTTCTTCTCCTCTTTCTTGTCTGTTTTTAGTGTGCACACCAGTGATTGATGTACCTCAAGCTTTGGCAATAAGCGTGCCCAGCGTGGCCCAGAGGGAAAAAGAGAAAAAGCGTTTTGAACGTGTGCAGCGGCGGATCAATCGCCACTGACAATGTTCATTTTTTGACCGCAAGTATGCGTATCGGCCATCCAGGTAAACAAAAAACTGACGGCCTGGGCCGTCAGCAAAAAGAAAACACCCGGCGGACAGGGAGACACCCATCCGTGTGGCCCGGATGTTTCACCCCGTTACTTCGATGCCAGCTTGAAGACCCACACGGAACCGCCCTGTTCCAGGAAGTTGACCTTCTTCGCCACTTCGCCGCCCCACAGCGGTACCGCGCCACCCCAGCCGGATACGACGGCCACGTATTGCGTGTCACCATCCTGCCAGGTGACGGGTGGCGCCACGACGCCGGAGCCCGTCTGGAATTTCCACAACTCCTTGCCCGTCTTCGCGTCGACGGCTTTCAGGAAACCTTCCGGCGTACCATAGAACACCAGATTGCCGGCCGTGCTCATCACGCCGCCCCACAGCGGCGCGTTGTTCTTGATTTCCCACACGATCTTGCCCGTCTTCGGATCGACGGCGCGCATGGCGCCAATGTAGTCGTCAAACAAGGGCTTGATGGTGAAACCGGCGCCGAGGAAAGCGCCGCCCTTCTTGTAGCTGATCGGCTCATTCCAGATATCCATGCCCCATTCGTTCGCCGGCACATAGAACAGCTTGGTTTGCGGCGAGTACGCCATCGGCATCTGATTTTTTGCGCCGAGGAAAGCGGGCGCGGCAAACACAGTCGTACCCTTCTTGCCTTCCTCGCCCTTGGTCGGGTCGCCAGGGCGGCCGGCGGCGATGTAGTTCGGCCGGCCCGTCTTCAGGTCGATGCTGCTGGCCCAGGTGATTTTCTTCACAAACGGAAAGGCGTTCTGCAGCTTGCCCGTGTTGGCGTCGATCACATAAAAGAAGCCGTTGCGGTCGGCCTTGCCGCCGTAGCGCTTGCCATCCATGTCGAAGGTGACGAACTCGTTGGCGCCGTCGAAATCCCAGGCATCGTTCGGCGTATTTTGATACGCCCACTTGATCTGGCCCGTTTTCACGTCCAGCGCCACGGTGGACGACGAGTACAGATTGTCGCCGGGACGCAAGTGGCTGTTCCATGGCGCCGGGTTGCCCGTGCCAAAGTAGGCGAGCTTGGTTTGCGGATCGTAGGTGCCACCCATCCACGTCGAAGCGCCCCCCGTTTTCCACAGGTCGCCGGGCCAGGTCTTGTTCACCGTTCCCGAAATACCGTTGTCGATGGCCTTGCCATCCTTGTCGTAGCGGTGGCCCATGTGGCCCTCTACCGTCGGACGGCTCCACACGAGGTCGCCCGTCATCGGGTTGCGCGCTTCGACCCGGCCCACGATGCCGAATTCGCCGCCCGACACGCCCGTCAGCAGCAAGCCTTCGGCGATCAGCGGCGCGGCCGTCATCGAGTAGCCGGCCGCATAATCGTCGACCTTTTCCTTCCAGACGATCTTGCCCGTGTTCTGGTCCAGCGCCACCAGGTAGGCGTCGAGCGTGCCGAAGATCACCAGGTTGCCATACAGGGCGGCGCCACGGTTGACCACGTCGCAGCATGGCATGATGCCGTCCGGCAAGCGATGCTCATACTTCCACAGTTTGGCGCCCGTTTTCAAGTCGACGGCAAAGATGCGCGAATACGATGCCGTAACGAACATCTTGCCGTTGTGAATCAGCGGCTGCGATTCCTGGCCCCGCTGTTTTTCGCCGCCAAACGAGAACGACCAGGCCGGCACCAGCTTGGCCACCGTCTTGTCATTGATCTGCGTCAACGGCGAATAGCGCTGGCCCTGCGTGCCCATGCCGAACGACAGGACGCTGGCCGGATTCTTCGCCGTGTTGTCGAGCATGGCATTGGTGACATTGCCCACGTCGGCCGCCTGGACCAGCGATGCCAAACTCAAACCGACGAGTATCCCCATGATTTTTTTCTGCACAATCATCTCCCTCTGTTTTATTAGTATGTGTATCAAGTCTTGCGGTGCTCATGCGACTGGGCATGTAACAAGGCGCACTCTTCATCGGTGAACAGGCGCGAACGCGTCAAAAAGCGCTTGCCCGTGCCGTTGTCGAGTGAAAACATGCCGCCATTGCCATCGACCACATCGATAATCAACTGGGTATGCTCCCAGTACTCGAATTGCTCGAGTCCCATGTAGAACGGTGTGCCATTCAAATTGCCGAGATAGATGTCGGTGTCGCTGACATCGAACTCGCCCAGCGCGTAGCACATGGGCGTACTGCCGTCGCAGCAACCGCCCGACTGGAAAAACATCAGCGGGCCGTGACGCTGGCGCAACTCGTCCATCATTTCCAGCGCCGCATCGGTGGCGACCACCCGGGCGATTGCTACACTCATGGCATCCCTTTCTGCGCGCCGCGCCTGGATTGACAGGCGCGGCGCGTATACCGGTTTAGAAGAAGCCCAGCGCTTTCGGGCTATAGCTCACCAGCAAGTTCTTCGTTTGCTGGTAGTGATCGAGCATCATCTTGTGGTTTTCGCGGCCGATACCCGATTGCTTGTAGCCGCCGAACGCGGCGTGGGCTGGATACAGGTGGTAGCAATTGGTCCACACGCGGCCCGCCTGGATGGCGCGTCCCATGCGGAAGGCGCGCGAACCGTCGCGCGTCCACAAGCCGGCCCCCAGGCCGTACAAGGTATCGTTGGCAATCGCCAGCGCATCGGCCTCATCCTTGAAGGTGGTCACGGACACGACCGGTCCAAAGATTTCTTCCTGGAAGATGCGCATCTTGTTGTTGCCCTTGAACACGGTCGGACGCACGTAGTAGCCGCCTTCCAGGTCGCCCGCCTGCGTGTTGCGCTCGCCGCCGGCCAGCACTTCGGCGCCTTCCTGACGGCCGATGTCGAGGTAGGACAGGATTTTCTCCAGCTGCTCCTGCGACGCCTGCGCACCGATCATGGTGGACGAATCGAGCGGATTGCCCTGCTTGATGGCCGCCACGCGCTTCAGGGCGCGTTCGATGAATTTCTCGTAGATCGATTCCTGGATCAGCACGCGCGATGGGCAGGTGCACACCTCGCCCTGGTTCAGCGCGAACATGGCAAAACCTTCCAGGCACTTGTCGAAATACTCGTCATCCGCATCCATCACATCTTCAAAGAAGATGTTCGGCGACTTGCCGCCCAGTTCCAGGGTGACGGGAATCAGGTTCTGCGCGGCGTAACCCATGATTAGGCGGCCCGTGCCCGTTTCGCCCGTGAAGGCGATTTTGGCGATGCGCTTGCTCGACGCCAGCGGCTTGCCCGCTTCCAGGCCGAAACCGTTGATAATGTTCAGCACGCCCGGCGGCAGCAAGTCGTCGATCAGCTCGATCAACACCATGATGGAAGCCGGCGTCTGCTCGGCCGGTTTCAAGACCACGCAATTGCCGGCAGCCAACGCTGGCGCCAGTTTCCACACAGCCATCAGAATCGGGAAATTCCATGGGATGATCTGGCCCACGACGCCGAGCGGCTCGTGGTAGTGATAAGCATAGGTTTCCGCATCGATTTGCGCGACGGAACCTTCCTGCGCGCGGATGCAGCCGGCAAAATAACGGAAATGGTCGATGGCCAGCGGAATGTCGGCGTTCATCGTTTCGCGGATGGGCTTGCCGTTGTCGATGGTTTCGGCCGTGGCGATCAGGCCCAGGTTCTGTTCGATGCGGTCGGCGATGCGGTTCAGGATATTGGCGCGCTCGGCAGGCGACGTCTTGCCCCAGGCATCCTTGGCGGCATGGGCGGCGTCCAATGCCAGCTCGACGTCTTCCGCCGTGGAACGGGCGATTTCGCAAAATGGCAAGCCCGTGATCGGCGTGATGTTAGGAAAGTATTCACCTTTTACTGGGGCAACGAATTTGCCGCCGATATAATTGTCATAGCGTTGTTTGAAAGGATTGGCTACGCCCAGTTTGCTGATGTCTGCGAGATTCATGTCGTCCTCTATCGGGTTAATTAGAATGGAATTGCTGTAATTAAAATCAAACGTCCTGGTACAGATGGGGTGAGTACACGCAGTCTTCCGCAAATGCCGTGCCAGCTCGCCATCCCACTACAAACTTAGCCGCTTTTACCCTTGTTGCAAGGGCGCGGCGTCAATACCGGTGCGCTTTTCAGCGCATGCCCGGGCTTGAGCCGCTGCACAATGGAACAGGTGTACCAGACTGGAACACCTGTTCCTGTGGGACTAGCGAATCACCACGCCCCATGGCAATTCACCCACGACAATATCGGCCACCTTGCGCGCGCTGGCCGTGTCGATGACGGAAACGCTGCTCGAGCGGCCATTGGCCACGTACAGCTTGGCGCCATCGGGCGTGATGGCCATGTTCCACGGGCGCTTGCCGACAGGAATGGTGGCCGCCACCTCGTTGCTGGCCGTGTCGATCACCATCACCGTGCCGTCGATACCGTTCGAGACATACACTTGCTTGCCGCTAGGATGGACCACGATGCCATTCGCATTCTTGCCTGCCGGAATGGTGGCAATGGCCTTGCGCTCGGCCATGTCGATCACGTAGACGGCATTGACCAGTTCGCACGCCACATAGGCGCGGCCTGAGTCTGGACTGAAACCGATGCCGCGCGGCCGCAGTCCCACAGCGATGGACGCCACCTGGCGGCGCTGCGCCACATCGATGACATCGATTTGTTCAGCCTCTTCCGCGCTGACCAGCAGCCAGCGCCCATCCGGGCTGAAGACGGCATGTTCCGGGTTGCGTCCGTGCACTTTGATATCGGCGAGCAAGCTACCGGTATGGCCATCGAGCAAGGCCACGCTATTGTTTTCCTCGACGGCCACGGCCACGTGACTACCATCTTGCGAGGCGCTGACGCCTTCGGGCGACTTGCCCAGCGCCACCGTGCGCACGGGGGTGCCGCCAGCGTTATCGATCAGCAGCAAGGCGCTGCTGGCCGCATCCGTGACGAACAATTGCCGCCCGGTGGGGTCGGCGGCGATGCCGCGCGGACGCTTGCCGGCTGCAATCTGGCGCACTACCTGGTCGGTCGCCGTGTCGATCACGCTCAAGGTGCCCGATTTTTCATTGGGAACATAAGCAAATGGAGCGGCCTGGAGGGTGCTGCTGGCGAGCGCAGGCAGCAGCCAGCACACCTGGCGCAAGCGCGAGAAGAAGTTGGGCATAATCACCTTTCGATGGCAAAACAAAGGAAAAGCGCGCGGCATCGGCGCATCTGAACATTGCTGTATGCAAACGCCGTGCCACTGACACGCGTATAATTTCAGCCCACCAATGGAGACATGGCAGGCATATTGCTTGATACAACGATGCAGACCTGCGCCGCGCACGCGACCAAAGCAGGCTTTTATTCACATTGGAGAATCCGCATGCAGTACCGTTTCCGCCTGAACACCATCGCCAGCCTGTTTGTCGCCGGCAGCGCTACCCTCGCCCCCCACGTCTTTGCCGCCGAGGCAGCTGCCCCGGCCAACGGGCAACTGATGGATACGGTGGTCGTCAGCGGCAGCCGCATTGCCCACCCCAGCCAGGAAGTACCGGCCTCGATCGACGTCGTCGACAGCGCCCGCATCCAGGATGGGCAAATCCGCGTGAACGCGTCGGAAGCGCTGGCCGCCGTGCCGGGCTTGGTCGTGCAAAACCGCCAGAACTACGCGCAAGACTTACAAATCTCGTCGCGCGGCTTTGGCGCCCGCTCGGCCTTTGGCGTGCGCGGCGTCAAACTGATCAGCGATGGCATTCCCGCCAGCATGCCCGATGGCCAAGGCCAGGCCGCCACCTTCAACCTCGATACGGCCGAGCGCAT
Organism: Janthinobacterium sp. Ant5-2-1; assembly: GCF_001445815.1. Taxonomy (NCBI): domain Bacteria; kingdom Pseudomonadati; phylum Pseudomonadota; class Betaproteobacteria; order Burkholderiales; family Oxalobacteraceae; genus Janthinobacterium; species Janthinobacterium sp. Ant5-2-1. Next base: position 12,841 of record NZ_LNCE01000083.1, read on the forward strand.
CGAAGTGCTGCGCGGACCGTTTTCTGCCATCTACGGCAACCACTCGGGCGGCGTGATCCAGCTGTTTTCCAAGGATGGGCAAAATCCCCCATCCGTCGAACTGAACGTGACGGGCGGCAGTTTCGGCACCAGCAAGGTAGATCTCTCGGCGCAAGGACAGGCCGGCGGCATCGGCTACGTGCTCGACGGTTCACGCTTTCGCACGGACGGTTTCCGCGACCACAGCGCCGCCACGCGCGAACAGGCGTTCGGCAAGATCACCGTCAAGCCCAATGTGGACAGCAAGCTGACCATCGTTGCCAACAGCCTGCACCAGGGCAACACGCAAGATCCGCTGGGCGCCACTTGGGCCACGTTTGCCCGCGACCCGCGCGCCGGCGAAACCGATGCGAGCGACACGCAAAACCCGAAGCGCACCCTGGCCGAGCGCTATAACACGCGCAAGAGCATCGACCACCAGCAAATCGGCGCCACCTATGAACAGTCGTTCGGCGAAGACCGCCTGCATGTGACGGCATACGGCGGCAACCGCGACGTGATCCAGTACCAGGCTTTTACCAAGGGTTTCCAGGGGCCAGCCAGCCATTCGGGCGGCGTGGTCGACTTCCAGCGTGAGTTCTATGGCATCGATACCAATTGGCTGCACGTGAACCAGCTGGCTGGCGGCAAGCTGAGCACCACTATTGGCATCGACTATGGCCGCTCCAGCGATAACCGCACCGGCTATGAAAATTACATCGGCAACACGTTTGGCGTGAAAGGCAAGCTGCGCCGCGACGAGCAGGACGTCGTCTCCAGCCTCGATCCGTATATCCAGACGGAATGGCAAAGCGGAGCATGGCTGCTCAGCGCAGGTGTGCGCTACAGCAAGATGAAAGTGTCGGTCAACGACCGCTATCTCAGCAATGGGAACGACAGCGGCAGCCTGGAGTTCAGCCACACGACACCGGTGCTGGGTCTGCTGTATAAACTGACGCCGGACGTCAACGTATACGCCAGCGCCGCGCGCGGCTTCGAAGCGCCCACCTTGAACGAACTGTTTTACTCGGGCACGGGTGGCGGCTTCAATTACCAGCTGAAGCCGGCCACCAGCACCAACCTGGAAGCGGGCATCAAGGCCAGGATCGCCAACAACACGCACGTGAACGCGGCCGTGTTCCAGATCAAGACCAACGACGAGCTGGTGGTCGACAGTTCCAGCGGCGGACGCACCAGCTACCGTAATGCGGGCAAGACCTTGCGCCAAGGCATGGAAGTGTCGCTGGACTCGAACTTGCCATATGGCTTCACGGCGAAAGTGGCGCTGACCAGCTTGCACGCCGTGTATGACCAGGCGTTTGGCAGCGTGCGCGAAGGCAGTCGTTTGCCTGGTGTGCCCAGCGCCAACCTGTTCGCGGAACTGGCCTGGAAAGACACGCTGGACCGCTTTGGTGCGGCGCTGGAAAGCGTGGCCAGCAACCAGGTCTACGCGGAAGACAGCAACAGCGAAAAACCGGCGCCCGGCTACACGGTGTTCAATGCGCGCTTCAACGCCAAACAAAATGTGGGGAACTGGCGCTTCAAGGAATTTGCCCGCCTGAACAATCTTTTCGACAAGACCTACGTGGGTTCCGTCATCGTCGGCGACAGCAACAAGCGTTACTATGAAGCGGCGCCGGGACGTAACTGGCTGCTGGGTGTCAGCGCGCAATACTCGTTCTAATAACAAAGCCCGTGTATCTTCCGATACGCGGGCTTTTAAACTCCAGCAAGCTACTTCAGGGCCGCGCTTCCTTCACGCCATATTTCTCAAAAATGGTTTTCAATTCGCCGCTGGCCGCCATCTCGTTCATGGCTGCCTGCAGCAACTTGGCCACATCGAGCTGTTGCTTGCTGACGGCCAGGCCCACGGCCCAGCCGGCACGCGGCAAGCGGGCGAACGCCACTTCGCTCAAGGGGAAAGCGGGATCGCTTTTCAGCACCGATTCGATTTCCGAACGGTTGGCCAGCACGGCGTCGAGCTTGCCCGCCTGCAATTGTTGCAAGGCTTCCGCAGCCGTATCGAAGATGCGCACGTCGTCGCGGTACTTGCCATTGTCTTCGCCCAACATCAGCATGGCCGCGATCGACACCTTTTCCACGCCGATACGCTTGCCCGCCAGCGAGGCGACGCCGTCGAATTGCGGCACGGTTTGCGCGCTGCGCGCCAGGCGCACGGTTTCCACGTAGTACGGCGCGAAGATCTCGACCTTGTCGTTATCCGCCATCAACTTCTTGTCGACCGGCACATGCAGCATCACGTCGGCAGGGCCATAGCCGAGGTAATGCCCCTTCCACACCATATTGCGCAAATCGTCGTTCAGGTTTTCGCCGGCGGGAAATGGCAGCAAGCTCAGTTTCAAGCCCAGCTTTTTCGCCAGCGCTTCGGCAATATCGATATCGATGCCAACGCCCTTGTCGGAAAACGGCGCGAACTCGTTGTACACAGCCACTTTCAGGCTGCCCGACTGCTGCACTTTCTGCCAGTCGGCATGCGCCGGCGCGGCTGCGCACAGCGCCAGGCAAGCGAGCGAGATCATCGCGCGCACGCCCCGGAGTTGAAATGAACGCATGGGACTCCTTCGTGATCAGTTTGGCTTAGTTGGATTCGCGACGCGTTTCCAGATAGGTCTTGATGGCCCACATGGCTTCCTGGTTGAACACGCCTTCGAACGGCGGCATGTACACGGCGCCATTGCGCACTTTACCGTGACGGATGGTGGTCAGGTAGTAATTGTCCGTCTCCTTGTAGCAAGCCTGTTTCTTTGTCTCGTTCTTGATACCGAAGCAATCGCGGTCGAGCTGGCGCAGGTCCGGCGCGATGCCGCCCGAAATGGCTTCGATGCCGTGGCAGCGAGCGCAATTCTGGTTGTAGGCCGAGGTGCCTACCGTCAGGGCCAGCTTGTTGCCTCGATACGGGTTTTGTTCGAGCCATTTGTCGCCCACCTTCGGCAAGCCCGTGGTATCGACGCCCTGCGGCGTCACATTGCCGTGCGCATAGGCATGCGGCAAGGTCAGCAGGGAAGTGAGGGCAACGGCGCCGGCGGCCGCCATGCCGAGCAGGGTACGAATGGAATAGGTCATGCTTGTCTCCTTGGTTTTTTAGTGAATATCCAAGAAGAGCAAATGCCATGCCATGCGTATACGCCCCGCATCCGGCCGCCCATGTATCAATTTGGAACAGCTGCAACACGTATTTGTGTCACCGCGCGCGTCAGCCGACAGCGCCCAACAAAACCACCAGACGAAAAAAAACCCGCCAATTGCTTGACGGGTTTTTCTCTACTGCGAATAACAAGCCTGACGATAACCTACTTTCACACTGGTTGCAGCACTATCATCGGCGCAAAGTTGTTTCACGGTCCTGTTCGGGATGGGAAGGGGTGGGACCAACTTGCTATGGTCATCAGGCATAACTTGTACTGGCGTTTG
>NZ_LNCE01000084.1:0-22715 GCF_001445815.1 Janthinobacterium sp. Ant5-2-1
GGCCTCCGGGGTTGGGGGAGTAGGGGTTGGGGGAGTAGGCGAAATTGTACCGGGCGGCGCGGCGCGATGCCAGCGCGGATGCATCGCCCTGCCCCTCGCACCTTGACGCTAGTGGCCACCCGGCTGGCGTTCCCGCTTCAGCCTCTCCTCTTCCAGCTCATCCATGCCCAGCTTTTCCTCGTCGATCAGTGCATGTTCGCGCCGTTCGCGTTCCAGTTCTTCTTCCAGGCTGTCGTCGTCCACTTCCCGCTCGTTTTTCTCCGGCATGCTGTCTATCTCCATGGTGATTGGGTGAAAAGCTCAGGCAAGCTTGCCCGCCTGCGCCACGGCATCGTGCGGATGCAGGCTTTCCATGTGCCGTACGGTAACACGCGCTTGCGCATAACGCGGCTGCAGCGCCGCCTGCACGCGGCGGGCCGCGTCTTCCACATACATGAGGTTAGCACCATTCAAGCGCGCGAACGCCTGCTCGTCGGCCCGTTTCACGGCCGTCTGCAGCGGCGTTGCCAGCGCCGCTTCCACCAGGTCGATGAGGGGAAATAGATCCAGCTCCGCCTGTTCCATCAATGGCACGGTGACCGTCGCCGTGCTGCGCTGGCTGTGCGGCGTGGCCAGGCTCCCGTGTTCCTGCATCCATGCGCGCACGGCCGCACCGTCGATGCCGCCCGCGCCGAACCTCGCCGCAAAGGCGTCGGCCAGCAGTTGCCGCGCCAGCGCCGCCGAACAGGGGCAGGTCGACGAGTAGCCGATCTCCACCGTCAGGGACAGGCCAAAGCCGTGCGGAGAAACACTGGCTTGCAGGCGCACGGGATACGATTTCCAGCCCGACAAGCCCGCCGTCAGCAGCGCTGGCTGGCGCCGCAGCACGGGAAACGCCAGCGCCAGGCGCGCCTGCGTGCTGCCGCAATCGGCGTGGCAGTCCACCATGCGCCGCAGCACGGCGGCCAGCGCGCCCGCCTCGAGCGGCTGCGCGGCCGCAAACGCATCGAGCAGCAGATACAAACGCGACATGTGGATCCCCTTGACTGTGGGATCAGGCAAATCGACGTGCACATCGGCCCAGGCATGCACTTGCTGCGCCTGCCCGCCCCTCTTCCAGCCACAAGGGCAAGGCGATGCCCTGCATGCCGACCCACTCGAGCGGCAAGGGACTGCCCAGATGAGGGCCGGCCGCCACGTCGGGCAAGGGAGAGGAAATCGAATCGCGCTGCATGGTCATGACTCCATATGCAAACAAGTTGCATATCATGAGGAAAAGCCGCCATATTTGCAAGTATCTTGTATTAAAACGTGAGCATGATTTTTCTTGACTCGCTAACACATGTCAGATAATGTTGACACATGACAGACCTAAACACGCCACCGACCGGCGAGCGCTTGCTGCTCATGCTGGCGGCGCTCGACAACCCGCACCGGCTGCGCATCATCGCGGCGCTGGCCAGCGGCGGGCGCAATTACATCAGCCAGCTGGCGCGCGACCTGGGCATCAGCCGGCCCCTGCTGCATTTGCACCTGCAAAAACTGGAACACGCGGGACTCGTCACCAGCCAGCTGGAGCTGTCGCACGACGGCAAGGCCCTCAATTACTTCGAGGCCAGCCCATTTGAATTGCGGCTGACGCCGGCCAGCATCGCCGCGGCGGCGTCCTCGCTCACCCCCAACCCGGATCAATCCTGAACTGTAGAGGTCATCATGTCTGAAAATATCTTTTTTGCCGCCTTCTTCTTCCCCTGCACGGCCGCCGTCATCATCTTCGCCCTCAAATACACGTCCGGCATCGTGCAGGCGCGCGCCAGGCTGGCGCAGGACGGCGCCTACCAGGAGCTGGCCAAATCGATGGCCGCCGCGCAGGTGGAAACGGCAGCGTCGCTGGCCGCATTGAGCGCGTCCGTGGCGCAAATCCAGGCGCGCCTGGGCAGCCTGGAAACCATCCTCAAGGAAGTCGAATAAACCCTTTCCCCTAACGTGAGCAGGAGACCGCACCATGAATACCGTATCGACCGCCCGTCTGTATGCGCTGCGCGCCATGTATCTGCTGGTCGTCGTGGGCCTCGGCAGCGTGCTGTGGCCCGGCATCGTCACCCCGCACGCGCCGTGGGAACTGATGCGCGGCACCGTGAACTGCATGCTGGCCGCGTTTTCATTGCTGTGTTTGCTGGGCTTGCGCTATCCGCTGCAGATGCTGCCCGTGCTGCTGTGGGAAGCGCTGTGGAAGACCCTGTGGCTGCTGCTCGTGGCGCTGCCGCAATGGCTGCACGGCGGCCTGGATCCCGCCACCGCGCAATACGTGTTCGAGATTTCGTTCGTCGTGCTCGTCTACCTGGCCATTCCGTGGCGCTACGTACATGCCCAGTACGTACGCAAGCCAGGTACGCCATGGCGCCAGCTCAGGCAGCCTTGCGAAACGTCAAATTGATGCGCTGCGGCCCCAGCAGCGCGTGCTCGCCTTCCTTCAGCGGCGCCACGCCGTGGAAGCGGAGGCGGTCGGCGCCGCCCCATACCACCACGTCGCCATGCAGCAGGCCGATGCGCGCCGCCTTGTCGGCCCGCTCGGGGCCGCCGAACAGGAAAATAGCGGGTAATCCCAGCGAGACGGAAACGATGGGCGCGTTGAAATCGCATTCATCGCGGTCCTGGTGCAGGGCCATGCGCGCACCGGGCGCATAGCGGTTGACGAGGCAGGCGTCGGGAGCGAAACCAGGATAGCCGGCCGCCAGCGCCGCCTCCTGCGCCAGGCGCAGGAACACGAGCGGCATGGGAGGCCAAGGCAAACCGCTGCCCGGATCGCGCCGCGCGTAGCGGTAGCCGCGTCCATCCGTGACCCAGCCCAGGGGGCCGCAGTTGCTCATGGCAACCGACATGCGCAAGCCGCCCGGCGTGGCCATGTGGCGCAGGGGCGCCGCCAGCACGATGGCGTCCAGCGCCGGCAATACTTCGTCCAGGTAAGGCAGCGCAAAACCGCGCAGCAGGACGGACGCGGACGAGCCCGGCACCAGCGGCACGGGGCCGGCCGGGACTTGCTCTTCGTCGGCGAACAGGGACAGGTTCATGCCGCCTATTTTAGCCGCGCCATGGAAAAAGCGCGCGCGGCTGCCCCATGGTGCGCTACAGTAGCGCTTCCAGCCACGACCACCCTCCTTTACGATGGATCATTACGCCGATTTGCTGCAAACCCTGGCCCAGCAGGAAGAATCCCTGCAATTCGAACGCTTCGACAACGACGCCGCGCTGGCCGTGGGCCTGTGGATCGTCGAAGAAGTGCGCAAGCGGGGCAAGGCCGTCACCGTCAATATCACGCGCAACGGTCAAGTGCTGTTCCACCACGCCATGACGGGCGCCACGGCGGACCAGGCGGACTGGATACGCCGCAAGAACAATACGGTGCAGCGCTTTTGCCGCAGCTCCTACTACATGGGCATTTCATATAAAAGCCGGGGCAGCACCTTCGAAGACGTGAAATACCTCGATGACATCGAGTACGCGGGCCACGGCGGCGCTTTCCCCCTGCTGATACGCGGCGTGGGACTGGTGGGAACGGTGACCGTTTCCGGCCTGGCGCAAGCCGACGACCACGCGTTGGTCGTGGCCGCACTGCAGGCGCAGCTGGAACGCTAGGTTTCCAGCGCCTGGCGCAAGGCGGCGCGCGCCAGCAGCCGCGTGGAGTCCAGAGTCGGCAGCGGCGAATTGGCGTCGCTGATGATCAGCGGGATTTCCGTGCAGCCGAGGATGACGGCGTCGCAGCCCTGCTCGCGCAAGCCGCCGATGATGGCTTGAAAACGCGCCACGCTGTCCTCCTTGACCACGCCCGGCACCAGTTCTTCCATGATGATGCGGTTGATCTCGCTGCGTTCGTCCTCGCCGGGCCGCACGCAAGCGATGCCGCGCGCGGCCAGCTTGCCCGGATACACGGCGCTGTCGACCAGCCAGCGCGTGCCCGTCAAGCCCACCTTCTTGAAACCGCGCGCGGCCGCTTCGGTGGCCACCACGTCGGCGATATGCAACCATGGCAACGGCGAACGGGGCGCCATCAGCTCGAATGCCTGGTGGATGGTGTTGTCGGGGCAGATCAGGAATTCGGCGCCAGCCGCGTGCAGCTTGCGCGCCGACGCCAGCATCAGCTCGGCCACGCCGGCCAGGTCGCCCCCGTTCAGGCACTCAACGTAGCGCGCCAGCGGCGGCGTGTGCAGCGTCACTTCCGGGTGCTCACACGCCCCCAGCGCATGCGCGCCCTCTTCGCAAATCGTGCGGTAGCACAGGGCCGCCCCTTCGGCGGAACAGCCGACGATGCCGATATGTTTGCTCATGCTCTTCCTCCTCATTAAATGCGCTGGCCGCCGTCGATGGGAATTTCCGCACCCGTGATGTACGAGGCGCGCTCGCTGCACAGGAACTCCACCAGATCCGCTACTTCGGCCGTCGTGCCCAGGCGGCGCAAGGGGATTTGCGTGTCGACGATGTGCGAGGTGCCTGGCGACAGGATGGCCGTGTCGATCTCGCCCGGTGCGATGGCGTTGACGCGCACGTTCAGCGGCGCCATGTCATTCGCCATTTCGCGCGTCAGCGACGCCAGCGCCGCCTTCGAACTGGCGTAGGCGGAACCGGCAAACGGGTGCACGCGGTAGCCGGCGATCGAGCACAGGTTCACGACGGAGCCATGCGCGTTCGACAATTCCTGCGCAAAGCCGCGCGTGAGCGCCAGCGGCGCGAAGAAATTCGTGTTGTACATTTCCTGCCACGTCTGCATGTCGGTGGTCAGCGAATTGACGCGCGAGCCGCCCGGCCCCTTCGGCGACACGCCCGCATTGTTCACCAGCGCGTGCAGTTTAGAGTCGCCCAGCATGGGGCGCAGGGTGTCGACCATCTGACCGATCTGGCTCAGGTCCGACAAATCCATGCACACATGCGTGTTGTGCTCCTGGCTGCGCGGACAGCCGCCGGGAATCGGGCTGCGCGAGACGGTGATGACCCGCCAGCCCAGGCTGCGGAAGCGTTCCGCGACGGCGTGGCCGATGCCGCGGCTGGCGCCCGTGACGATGGCGGTTTTCTGTTCAGTCGTGTGCTTCATGTTCTTCCTCGTCCTTTTCTTTCTGTGTTGCCCCGGCGTGCATGCGCTCCTGCCGCATCACATACGCGAGCATCTGCGTCCCGCCGTCGAGAATGTCCTGTTCGATCGCGCGCCGCGCGGCCGCGCCGTCGCGCTGGCGCAGCGCGCTGATGATGGCGTGGTGGTGGCCCACCCGCATGTCGGGCGAAAAGCTCGCGTAGCCGGCGGCGATCAAGGGCGCCGTCTGCATCCATAAATGGTCGACGAAGCGTTTCAATGTCGGCATGCCGGCCGCCTGCGCCAGGCCCAGGTGAAACGCCTGATTGCATTGCAGGGCCGCCGCCAAGTCGTGGCGCGCGATGGCTTCTTCGTTCGCCTGCAGCAGGCGCTCGAGGTCGGCCAGGGTGGCGTCGTCGATGCGCTGCGCCGCTTCAAACGCGCCCAAGCCTTCCAGTTCCAGGCGCAGCGCGCGGATTTCCAGGTAGCGCGCCACGCTCAGCACGGGCACGCGGAAGTCGCGCGGCGAGCGCAACACCAGCGCCTCTTCCTGCACCAGCTGCAGCATGGCGTCGCGCACGGGCGTCACGCTCGTGCCCAGCTGCAGCGCGAGTTCGCGGATGCGCAGCCGGTCGTTCGGCTGGAAGCGTCCGGCCGCCAGCGCATCGCGCAGCGTCGCATACACGGACTTGCCCAGATTAACGTGCACCAGACTGTCCAGGGGATGGTTCATAGTGGTTTTCTGATTCGAAAAATTATGATGCATCATACATCAATGAGTAAAACGGTGTTTTTCCATGCATGCGCCGCAGACAGGACGCAGCGCAAGCACGTACAATCAGCCGCCACCGTATCGAAAGGAGCGCACTTGAACTGGGATTATCCGCACGCCCACACCCTGCCCGTCACGCCGGAACCGGGCGACATCGACGGCTTGCAGCACACCAACAACGCCGTCTACGTGCGCTGGTGCGAGCATATCGCCTGGCACCACTCGGCCATGCTGGGGCTGGACCTCGACGATTACCGGCGCCTGGACCGGGCCATGGCGATACGCCGCGGCGAATACGATTACCTGCTGCCGACGCGGGCTGGCGAAGCGCTGACCCTGGCCACCTGGCTGTGCGCCAGCGATGGCCGCTCCAGCATGGAACGGCGCTTTCAGCTGGTCCGCGACAGCGACGGCGCCACCGTCGTGCGCGGACGCTGGGACTTGATCTGCATCGAACTGAGCAGCGGCCGCGCGCGCCGCTTGCCACCCGAGTTTTTGGCCGTGTACGAACCGGCCATCGTCGCGACCGGTGCGCAGGACACAGAGGCCTAGACCGCCGTTTGCGCGCCGTTCGGCGAAGATGCGGGGCTTTTCTTGCGCCCCCGCAGTGCAACATGCATTTCGCTCCTGCTTTGCCCTTCCATGCTTTAGAATCAGCGACCTCAGCCCCGTAAAAACAGGATAAAAGATATGACGGCAGTCGGGATTACCGAACCACAAGAGCTCAAACGCGGCCTGAAAAGCCGCCACATCCAGCTCATCGCCCTGGGCGGCGCCATCGGCACCGGCCTGTTTCTGGGCATCGCGCAAACCATCAAGATGGCAGGACCTTCCGTGCTGCTGGGCTACGGCATCGCCGGCGTCATCGCCTTTTTGATCATGCGCCAGCTGGGCGAGATGGTGGTCGACGAACCCGTCGCCGGCTCCTTCAGCTATTTCGCCGACAAATACTGCGGCCACCTGCCCGGCTTTTTGTCGGGCTGGAATTACTGGGTGCTGTATGTGCTCGTCAGCATGGCCGAACTGACGGCCGTCGGCATCTACGTGCAGTACTGGTGGCCGGGCGTGCCCACCTGGGTTTCGGCCCTGGTCTTCTTTTGCGCCATCAACGCCATTAGCCTGCTCAATGTGAAGGCGTTTGGCGAGATGGAATTCTGGTTCGCCATCATCAAGGTGGTCGCCATCATCGGCATGATCGTCTTCGGCGCGTACCTGCTGGCCTCCGGCGACGCGGGTCCGCAAGCGTCGGTGGCCAACCTGTGGCAGCATGGCGGCTTCTTCCCGAATGGCTGGCAAGGCCTGGTGATGGCCATGGCCGTCATCATGTTCTCGTTCGGCGGCCTGGAACTGGTCGGCATCACGGCGGCCGAGGCGGATGACCCGAGCACGACGATCCCGCGCGCCACCAACCAGGCCATCTACCGCATCCTGATTTTCTATATCGGCGCGCTGGGCATTTTGCTGTCGCTGTACCCGTGGCAAAACGTCGTCACTGGCGGCAGCCCGTTCGTGCTGATCTTCCATGCGCTCGACAGCAACCTGGTGGCCACGGCCCTGAACGTGGTGGTGCTGACGGCCGCCCTGTCCGTGTACAACAGCGGCGTGTACTGCAACACGCGCATGCTGTTCGGCCTGGCCAAGCAAGGCAATGCGCCGCGCGCGCTGCTGCGCCTGAACCGCCGCGGCGTGCCGCTGGCGGCGCTGGGCGTGTCGGCCCTGGCCACAGGCGCCTGCGTGGTGGTCAATTACTTCATGCCGGGCGAAGCGTTCGAAGTGCTGATGGGCCTCGTTGTTTCGGCCCTGATCATCAACTGGGCCATGATCAGCTGGATCCATTTGCGCTTCCGCGCGCAGAAGAAGGCCGAGGGCAAGACGACCCTGTTCCAGAGCCTGGGCTACCCGTTCACCAACTACCTGTGCCTGGTCTTCCTGGCCGGCATCCTGGTGATCATGTATTTGACGCCGGGCCTGCGCATCTCCGTCTACCTGATCCCCGTGTGGCTCGCCGCGCTGGGCATCGGCTACTGGATCAAGCAAAACAAGGCCAAGGCATAGGCTTGCGCTGTATTCTGCAATCAGCAAACAAAAAGCCCGTCTTCGCAGACGGGCTTTTTGCATCAAGCGCTGCCGTTTTTAAGCGGCGGCGGCCTCGCCTGCATCCGGTTGCACATCGGCTCGCCACAAGCCGATGCTCTGGCCCGCATACGATTGCAGCAGTACCTCGTCGCTCAAAGTCAGCATCGCCTGCTGGCGCTGCTCCGCCTTTTTCTCGGGAGTCATGCCCAGTTCGCCCGTCTTGTACGGACCCAGCACAGGCAGCAGGTCACGCAGCACGGAATAGTTACCTGGCGTGGTCTTGTCCGATTCCAGCTTGCCCAGGAAATACTTCATGACATGCTCGGACTGGTTGCCCTCCTGCCGCAAGCTCGCCTTGACCATCTTGCCATCCTTGTAGGCCACCTGCGCGTCGCTGCTGGCCGTATCTTCGATCTGGTGGTAGGTATAGTTCTGCGATTCCGTATTGTCCAGCAAGCGCAGCGGCACGCCGGGGACGAGCGTCTCATGGAAACTGGCGCTCAGCTTCGATTGCTGCTGCTGCCTGACCGAACGCTCATCCTGGCTGGCGCCGGCCTGCAGCGTCTTTTGCGACACGTCATAATTGAAGCCATCCTTTTCCGCACTGCGCATGGGATTGCTGAATTTCACGGCTTGAGACACGGAGGCGCTGAAATCGGCCAGCCCCGTCAGGATGGACTTGTCCTCGGCCGCCAGGCGCCACTTGCCCGTCTCGGGACTCTCTGCGACCACCTGCGGCGCGGCGGTATTGCTGTGCAAGGCCGTGAAGCTATCCTTGAGCATGGCCACCAGGCCCGCGTCGCCATGGCCGCGCGACGCCGCCTGGTCGAACTGCTGCATATAGCTGCCCAGCGCCTTGGCTTGCCGCTCCTTGCTGCCCAGGGTGTTGAGCTGACTGGCATCGACCTTCAGGTCCAGGCTGCCGGCCTCGCCGCTGAAGCTGACCTTGCGCTGCGCGCCATCGGCCTGGAAATCCAGGGTTTGAATACTTTCCGGCTCGCCGCGTACCTTGACTTCCGCATGCAGCTTCACCGACTCGAGCACTTGCTGGTCGAACTGCATCAAGCCTTCTAGCTTGATTTTCGGTGTACTTTGTCCCATGCCGTCAATGGCTTCCTGGAAACCCTTCGCCAGATCGCCCAGCGCGCTGGCCTCTGCGTCGCTGAGGTCGCCGCTGGTCGTCATGTTCACGGCCAGACCGTCGCCCTGACTGTCGAGTGACAGCTTGACTTCCACGCCGCTCTTGGTCGTGATGCTCAGGGACACCCTGTCTTCGCCATTGCCATGCAGGCTGCCGGGAGCGATGCCGGATGCGCCATAGATATTCGGCGTGGTGCTGGGTGGCGGCTGACGCATCGCCTGCGAGAAATTGTAGTTACCGAGCTTGGCCTGTCCCAGCATGGCCGCGCCCAGACCGCTGAAGCGGCCGCCAAACGCATACGCAGAAAAACTCTTCGTCATCGCTTCGCTGACCTTGTCGCGCGTCGCGCTTTCCCACACCATCGGCGGTTTCACTAACGCTGCCGGGATACTTCCGTTCACGCTCTCCGGGCTGAGAGCAACGATGGAAGACGACGTGGATGCGGGCGATGATGACGCCGACTCCGCTCGGTTAGGCGGAGTGGCCGAGGCCCGCGACGGGGCGCTATTCCAGCTTGAAAGTGGAGAAATGGAGGTCATGGCGCTGTAACCTTGCAAGTGGCGAGAAGATGCATCATAAAAGTTCGATATGGTTAGTTTTTTTGCAATTACCTGACGCCAGGCAAGCCTTGCGTCACGTTATCTGGCGTGGTGGCAAGTACTGCATGGCAATACTGCATTAACGGCAAGAAACAGCAAAGCATGAGTGTCGGGGAAATGAAACATTTTCATACAGATGGCCCAGCCTCCCCGCAACAAGTTGATTCACTGCCGGGAATGTCTCAAAATGTACCGTATGGAACACAAGATTCTGCGCGCGCCGCTGGCCAGCTTTACCGACTTGTTGCTCGACGCCGTGTGCATGGTCGACGTGGACGGGCGCTTCGTGTTCGTCAGCACCGCGTGCGAGCGCATCTTCGGTTACACGCAGCAGGAAATGATCGGCAAGCTCATGATCGATCTCGTCGCTCCCGCCGACCGCGCCCGCACCCTGGCCGCCGCGCGCGCCATCATGGATGGTCATGCGCAGACGCATTTTGAAAACCGCTACCTGCGCAAGGATGGCAGCCTGGCGCACATCATGTGGACAGCCCGCTGGTCTGCCGCCGACCAACTGCGCGTGGCGGTGGCGCGCGACATTACCCCGCTGAAACAGGCGCAGGCAAAGCAGGCCGCGCTGTACGCCATTTCCGAAGCCATGCAGGCGACACAAGACTTGCCCGCCTTGCTGCACCGCATCCAGCACATCATCGGCGAACACTTGCCCGCACACAGTCTGACCTTGCTGCTGCATGACGAACACGGCGCCCAGCCTTTGATGACCTGCCAAGCCGGCGACAGCGCGCCGCAGCCAACGTCTTCGCTGGCCAGCCTGCTGTGCGACGAAGTTCTGCGCAGCGGCCGTCCCCTGCTGCTGCAGACGGGACAACTGGCCGGCCTGCCGCCTGCGCTGCAAATGGCAGCCGATGCCCTGTCCTCGTGCTGGCTTGCCGTGCCGCTGTATTCCTCCCTGGGCAGCATCGGCGTGCTGGCCTTGCAAGGCGGCCAGGACGCCGTCATCGGCACGGAGCAAGACCAGGATTTGCTGCAATTTGTCGCCAAGCAACTTGCCACCGCCATCGAGCGCCGGCAGTTGCAGACGCAAATGCAGTTCATGGCCATGCACGACGAGTTGACCCGTCTGCCGAACCGCCGCCTGTTCCACGACCGCCTGCACACGGCCTTCGCCCGCGCGCACCGCCAGGAAGGCAGGCTGTCGCTGCTGTTCCTGGACTTGAACAACTTCAAGCGCGTCAACGACGAGCACGGCCATGCCTGTGGCGACCTGCTGCTGCAAACGGTGGCAAACCGCCTGCGCGATTGCATGCGCGAAACCGATACCCTGGCCAGGATGGGCGGCGATGAATTTGTCGTGCTTCTGGAAAGCAATGTCACACCGGTGGACGTCAACCTGATCGAGCAAAAGATCCACGCGGCCCTGGCCGCGCCGCTGCACCTGGGCAACGGACAGCAATTGCAAATCGCCGTCAGCATCGGTGTGGCCCACTATCCGGAAGACGGCGATACCATGCAACTGCTGCTGCGCCATGCGGACCGGGCCATGTACGCATCGAAGCTGCTGGCCGCCGCCTCGCGCTAGGGGGCGCCTGCTCCTGACGGTAGTGCCCCATGCTATACTTTCCCGCGATGCTGAGACTCTTCAAAACATGGCTGATCCTGCTGTTGATCACGGCGGTGCCGCTGCAAGCGGCCGCTGCGGGCGCCATGCGGACGTGCGCAGCACCAGCTGCAGCCGAAATGATGGCGGCCTGCCAGCATCACGATGCGCAGTCATCCACCGTCCCGCACAGCGCCAGTTCGCCGGAAAACAGCAAGTCCCCTGCCAAGCACCCCGCGTGCGGCGCCTGCTCCAGCTTTTGCCTCGGCGCGCTGATGCCGCCCAGCCTCGCCCTTCCCGCCGTCGTCGTCAACGGCGCGCAACAAGTCACCACCGCAACGGCCACCTTGCTGACGGGATTCATCCCTGACGGCCCGCGCCGGCCGCCGCGGCCGCTTTCCGCATAAATTTCAAGCACGTTCCAAGCAAGCCACCCAGGTGGCCACGATAGACCTACTTCGTCTGAAAGCAACACATGATCAACCATTTATTAGTGCGCGGCGCCTTCGCCGCCATGCTGGGCCTGCCCACGTTCGCCATGGCAGCCCTGCCCGTCATTGAAGTCTACAAGAGCGCCTCGTGCGGCTGCTGTTCCGCATGGATCAAGCACCTGGAAACGAACGGCTTTACGGTGCACGCGAAAAATGTCGAGATGCCGGCGCAATACCGCAAGCTGGCCGGCATTCCCGACGCGCTCGGCTCCTGCCACACGGGCCTCGTCAACGGCTACGCCATCGAAGGCCATGTGCCGGCCAGCGAGATCAAGCAGCTGCTGCGCGAGAAACCCAAGGCGAAAGGCCTGGCCGTGCCGGCAATGCCGATGGGCTCGCCAGGCATGGAAGGACCGCGCAAGGATGCGTATGACGTCTTGCTGGTCAAGAGCAATGGCAGCACCGAGGTCTACAAGCACTACAAATAAACACTGAGGAAAACACTGAAGAGAAATGAAAAACGCCGCCGGAATCGCTTCCGGCGGCGTTTTTTTATCAGGCAGCAGTAAAGAACCTACCGCCTGTCAGTACTGCATCAGATGCTGTCCAGCACGGCATTCAGGCTGGCGCTAGGACGCATGACCGCTTCCGTCTTCGCCGGATCTGGCAGGTAGTAGCCGCCGATATCCGTTTCCTTGCCTTGTACTGCTTTCAGCTCGGCAACGATCTTTTCTTCGTTGTCGGCCAGGGCTTTGGCCACTGGCGCAAAATGCGCTGCCAGTTCCGCGTCGTCCTTCTGCGCTGCCAGAGCTTGCGCCCAGTACATGGCCAGGTAGAAGTGGCTGCCGCGGTTGTCCAGTTCGCCGGTGCGTGGCGATGGCGATTTGTTGTTGTCCAGCAGCTTGCCGGTGGCTTCATCGAGGGTTTTCGCGAGGATTTTGGCCTTCGCATTGCCCGTCTTGATGCCCATGTCTTCCAGCGACACGGCCAGGGCCAGGAACTCGCCCAGCGAATCCCAGCGCAGATGGTTTTCTTCCACCAGCTGCTTGACGTGCTTAGGAGCCGAACCGCCGGCGCCCGTTTCGTACATGCCGCCACCGGCCATCAAAGGCACGATCGACAGCATCTTGGCGGACGTGCCCAGTTCCAGGATCGGGAACAAATCGGTCAGGTAATCGCGCAGGATGTTGCCGGTCACCGAGATGGTGTCCAGGCCGCGGAAGGCGCGTTCCAAGGTGTAGCGCATGGCGCGCGTCTGCGACATGATCTGGATGTCCAGGCCCTTGGTGTCGTGATCCTTCAGGTAAACCTGTACCTTCTTGATGACTTCGTTCTCGTGCGGACGGTAGGAATCGAGCCAGAACACGGCAGGCATGCCCGAGTTGCGCGCGCGCGTGACGGCCAGCTTGACCCAGTCGCGGATCGGCGCGTCCTTGACCTGGCACATGCGCCAGATATCGCCCTCCTCCACCGTTTGCGTCAGCAGCACTTCGCCCGTTTCCAGGTCGGTGATGTTGGCGATGCCGCCTTCGGGCACTTCAAACGTCTTGTCGTGCGAACCGTATTCTTCCGCTTGCTGCGCCATCAGGCCCACGTTCGGCACGGTGCCCATGGTCTTCGGATCGAAGTTGCCATGCCATTTGCAGAAGCCGATCATTTCCTGGTAGATGCGCGCGAAAGTCGATTCCGGCATGACTGCCTTGACGTCTTTCGGACGGCCATCGGCGCCCCACATCTTGCCGCCGATACGGATCATGGCTGGCATCGACGCGTCGACGATGATGTCGTTCGGCGAATGGAAGTTGGTGATGCCCTTGGCCGAATCGACCATGGCCAGTTCCGGACGGTGCGCGTGGCAGGCGTGCAGGTCCTTGAGGATTTCATCCTTTTGCGACGCTGGCAGGGTGTCGATCTTGTCGTACAGGTTGCTCATGCCATTGTTGACATTCACGCCCAGTTTGTCGAACAGCTCGGCGTGCTTGGCGAACGCGTCCTTGTAGAAGATGCGCACGCAGTGGCCGAAAACGATCGGGTGCGACACCTTCATCATGGTGGCCTTGACGTGCAGCGAGAACATCACGCCCGTCTTGAACGCGTCGTCGATTTCCTTCTCGTAGAACTCCAGCAGCGCTTTCTTGCTCATGAACATGCTGTCGATGATTTCGCCCGCTTGCAGGGAAACCTTCGGTTTCAGCACGATGGTCTTGCCCGAGGCCGTGACCAGTTCCATCTTGACGTCGCGCGCCTTTTCCAGGGTCAGCGATTTTTCGCCATGGTAGAAGTCGCCATGGTGCATGTGCGACACGTGGGTTTGCGACGACTGGCTCCACTCGCCCATCGAGTGCGGGTGCTTGCGCGCATACTCTTTGACGGCCTTCGGAGCGCGGCGGTCGGAATTGCCTTCACGCAGGACCGGGTTGACGGAGCTGCCGATGCACTTGCCGTAGCGGGCCTTCAAGGCTTTTTCTTCTTCCGTCTTCGCGTCTTCCGGATAGTCCGGCAGCTTGTAGCCACGGCCTTGCAGTTCGCGCACGCAAGCGATCAGCTGACCTTGGGAAGCGCTGATGTTTGGCAGTTTGATGATGTTGGTGTCCGGATTCTGGGTCAATTTGCCCAGTTCAGCCAGGGTGTTCGGGACTTTTTGCGCGTCCGTCAGGAATTCTGGAAATTCAGCCAGTACACGTGCCGCCACCGAAATATCGCTGGACACCACGTCCACGCCAGCCGGCGCAGTGAATTTTTTGATAATTGGCAGCAGGGAATACGTCGCGAGCAGCGGC
Source organism: Janthinobacterium sp. Ant5-2-1 (assembly GCF_001445815.1). Taxonomy (NCBI): domain Bacteria; kingdom Pseudomonadati; phylum Pseudomonadota; class Betaproteobacteria; order Burkholderiales; family Oxalobacteraceae; genus Janthinobacterium; species Janthinobacterium sp. Ant5-2-1. The sequence continues at coordinate 14,399 of NZ_LNCE01000084.1, forward strand.
GCCTCGTCAGTCAGCGTGTAGATGATTTTGGATTTTTGTGTTGCCATGTTCATTCCCTTGTATGCGGTGATGCCTGGTGGTTAACTTTCTTCATTCCAAACACAGGACGGTTAGCCTTGCTTTGGACGGCTAGTGTGCCGGCGGTGACGCCGTGCTTGCCCACCACGTATTTTAGACTGTCCTGCCGCTGTTTGTGTATCCGATGGCGTCGAATCTTATATAAGACAGCAAATATCTGAGGCAGACGGGGAAATATGACGGTTTCAGACGGGAAATCGGTGCAAGCGGGCCGACAAGCCATGTATGCACCAATGGAAACAAATATGTAAATAGAAATATATTCGAGCAAATCCTGTCCCGCTCACTCGTTTTTGACGATCCCTCGCACGTTCGTCAACGCCAGGCAGACATTCAGGACGATCAGGGCCCAGGCCCCGTCATGCCAGCCCCAGCAGACCCACAGCACATTGCTGAACAGGAAAACCCAGAAGCCGGCAAAGCGCCGCGCGGCCGCGCGCGACCCCACCAGCCAGGCTGCCAGCAGCGAAGCGGCCATGGCGGGCCATTGCAACAGTTCGATGAAGTCGGACATGGCGCCTCCCATTTGCGAGGAGCGTAGCAACATTTCCACGATATCAGCGCACGCTTGGCAGACGGCAACTACATTGATATTTATCAAATTGACATCCCGATGCCTGGGCTAATGTCGGTGCCATCTTTGATTTGAAACAGAAACTCTGCTGCCAAGACTCAACCATTCCAGACACAACGCCAGTTTTCGCCAGGCTCTTCATTCCCCAGCTGATAACGCTCGCCAAGTGCCGTAACACGCAGCGTCCCTGTCCCTTGCGTACACGTGCAGGGGCAACTTTTGCTGGCGATTTTGCAGCCTTTTGATTAATGAACGTTAAAAAGGAATTTCGTATGAGCACGTATTCTGACATTTGCATCGTTGGCGCCGGCATAGGCGGCTTGACTTGCGCCAACCGCCTGATCGGCGCCGCCGCCGACAGGAAACTGCGCATCCGGGTATTCGACCTGAATGCCACCGTGGGCGGCCGCATCCAGTCGCGGAAGATAGATGGCGAGGAAATCGCCGAACTGGGCGCCGCCCGCTATTCGCCGCAGTTGCATCCGCATTTCCAGCAACTGATGCAGGGCAGCGGTCTGCCGCATGCGGTCTACCCGTTCACCGAGGTCATCTCCCACGATAGCGTGCTGGACGAGCTGAAGGCGACGCTGGATGAGCTGAGCCCGAGGCTGACAGAGCATCCTAACCTCTCCTTCCTCGATTTCGTCAGCCATTACCTGGGCGCCGCCAAGGCCAGCAACATCATCAAGGCGACCGGCTATGACGCCTTGCTGCTGCCGATGGTGTCGGCGGCCATGGCCTACGACATCATCAAGAAACACCCGGAAACGCAGCACTTCACGGAAAACGCCACCAACCAGTGGCACTATGCCACCGATGGCTACCACGCGCTGCTGTGCCAGTTGCAGCACCAGGCCCAGGTCGCCGGCGTGGAATTCCAGCTCGAACATCGCTTGCTGTCCGTTGAAAAATCGGGCGCCGACCATGTGCTCGCCTTCAGCCACCATGGCGACACGCAGATGCACCGCACACGTCATCTGGTGATGGCCATCCCGCCGTCCGCCATGCCGCGCCTGAACCTGGATTTCCCGGCCGCATGGAGCCCGTTCCAGTACGACTCGTTGCCTCTGTTCAAGGGTTTCTTCACGTTCGACACGGCCTGGTGGGATGCGCTTGGGCTGACCGACAAGGTGCTGATGGCGGCAAATCCCCTGCGCAAGATCTACTTCAAGAGCGACAAATATGTGCTGTTCTACACCGACAGCAAAAGCGCCAGCTACTGGCGCGACAGCCTGGAACTCGGTGAAGACGTGTACCTGGAGCGTGTCCGCAGCCACCTGGAAGAAGTCCTGCCGCTCGATGGCCAGCCGCTGCCGCGGATCAAGGCGCACTTCCACAAGTTCTGGCCGCATGGCGTCGAGTTTTGCGTGGAACCGGAAGCCGAACACCCGGCCGTCCTGCTGCACCGGGACGGCATCATTTCCTGCTCGGATGCCTATACCGCGCATTGCGGCTGGATGGAAGGCAGCCTGATCAGCGCCCAGCACGCCAGCGGCCTGTTGCTGCAACGGCTAGATCAACTGGACGAGGTCGCTGCCGCCAATGATACCTTCATCACTTCCTCGACCGAGCGCGCATGAGCCTACTTGACTTCCCCCGCCTGCATTTTCGGGGATTTGCCCGCGCCAATGTGCCGACGGGGAATCGCAATACGCACGGCAACATCGATATCGCCACGAATGCGGTATCGATGGCGGGCGAGGCCGTCGACCTGAGCCGGCCACCGTCCGAATTCCATGCGCACCTGAAACAGCTTGCCCCCCGCTTCAATGCAGAGGGCAAGCCCGATCCGGACGGCATCTTCAGCCAGGCGGCAGGCTACAATTTTTGCGGCAACAACCATTTCTCGTGGGAAAACGCGCGGATCACGGGCGTCCAACTTGGCACTGGCGAGGTCGATACGCAGGATGCGCTCGTGGGCGCCAAGCTGGCTCTGTGGGGACACTACAACGAGTACCTCCGCACGACGTTCAACCGCGCCAGGTGGATCGACAACAATCCATCGCAGCCGGACACCACGCTGATCTACGCCGGTCAGTTCACCTTGAGCGACAAGCTGGCCACGCCCAACACGCCCACCTTGTTCACAGCCGATATCGCGCAGGCGCACTCGGTACGCTGGCTCGGCAGCGGCCATGTCACGGAACGCAGCGGGCATTTCCTGGACGAGGAATTCGCCCGCTCCAGGCTGTTCCAGTTTTCGGTGGCCAAGCAAGATCCGCATTTCCTGTTCAATGGGGATCTGCCGCTGCCGGCCAGCATGCAGGCCTTGCGGCAAGCCCTGGACGACGACGCGGTGCTGGGCCTGACGGTGCAATATGCGCTGTTCAATATGTCGACGCCGCTAAAACCCGATTCACCCGTGTTCTACGACCTGGCCGGCAGCATCGGCCTGTGGCGGCGCGACGAGCTGGCAACCTATCCGGCCGGCCGCCTGCTGCAGCCGCGCCAGGGCAGCCTGGGGCCGGTGCTGGTGAAAATGCATGCGGACCGCGTCACTTTCAACATGCCGACGGCCATTCCCTTCACCACGCGCGCCCCGCGCGCCGTCTCGGAACAGCATCCCACGCATGCCCTGGGCGACAAGCAGGCGCTCGGCGACCTGCTGCTGCAGGACGGCGCCGGCACCTTGCTGGCGCGGATACCCGAGCAGCTGTACCGCGACTACTGGCGCCATCACGGCGTCTTCGACGTGCCGCTGCAGCACGCTGGCGCGGCCACGGGTTCGCTCAACCTGGGCAGCGCGCAGGCGCAGTGGGACGAAGCGGACTGGGTACTGCAATCGGACGGCAACCAGCTGTATCTGGAAGCGCCGAACCGCAACAAGCATGAGCAATTTCCGCAGACGATCACCGTGCAAAGCCGCTTCCGCGGCGAGCTGGCGGCGCCTGCGTCCCTGCCGGCGCAGGCCGAGGACGGGGCGCTGCTGGCCGTGGAGCAGCAGCCATCGCCGCTCGGACATGGCTACACGGCGCTGACCCTGACGGGGCGCCAGCCGGGCGCGACCAGGATCGTGCTGGGGGCAGGCAAGGATAAGCAATACCTCGGCGTGCGCGTGCTGCCCGACGACTGGGACCTCGACGACGTACCGGCCGAACAGGTCGACTACGCCTTCCTCTACCTGCATGTGATGAGCTACTACGAGCTCGTGTATCCATTCATGTCGGACAAGGTCTTCAGCCTGGCGGACCAGTGCAAGTGCGAAACCTATTCTCGCCTGATGTGGCAGATGTGCGATCCGCAGAACCGCGACAAGAGCTACTACATGCCCAGCACCCGCGAACTGTCGCTGCCAAAGTCGCGCCTGTTCCTGAAATACCTGACGCAGGTCGAGGCAAAGGCCAAGGCGGCGGTGCCGGAAACGGGGGTACTGCCTGTCATCGGCAGCAAGGCCGAGCTGATCGAGGAACTGAAAAAGGCCATCGACCTGGAACTGTCGCTGATGCTGCAGTACCTGTATGCCGCGTATTCGATTCCCAACTATGCGCAGGGGGCGGCGCTGGTGCAGGCTGGCCGCTGGCTGCCGGCCGAGCTGGAGCTGGCCTGCGGCGCCGAAGACCGGCGCCGCAACAGCGGCACGCGCGGCGCGCTGCTGGAGATCGCCCATGAAGAAATGATTCACTATTTATTGGTCAACAATGTCCTGATGGCGCTTGACGAACCGTTTTATAGCGGTACCCCGCTGCTGGGCCAGTTGGCGCGCAAGCGTTTCGGCCTGGACACGGAATTTGCGTTCGAGCCATTTTCCGAACACGTGCTGGCCCGTTTCGTGCGTTTCGAATGGCCCGACTACATTCCCACGCCGGGCAAATCCATCGCCACCTTCTATATCGCGATCCGCCAGGCCGTTGCCGACTTGCCCGGCCTGTTCGAGAGCGGCGGCGGCAAGCGCGGCGGCGAACACCATTTGTTCCTGAAAGAACTGACCAACCGTGCCTATCCCGGCTACCAGCTGGAAGTGTCCGACCGCGACAGCGCGCTGTTCGCCATCGACTTCGTCACCGAACAGGGGGAAGGCGTGGCCGTCGATTCGCCGCATTTCGCCTCGTCGCACTTCCAGCGCCTGCGCGCCGTGGCCGGCAAGTTTTCAGCCTGCGGCAAACCGTTCGAGCCGGCGCTGCCGGCGCTGAAGAATCCCGTGCTGGAAGCGCGTGCGGACTGCACCGTGGTGACCGACCGGAAGGCGCGCGCGCTGATGCAGCTGTATCAAGGCTGCTACGAACTGACCTTCCTGATGATGGCGCACCATTTCGCGCAGCGGCCGCTGGGCAGCCTGCGCCGCTCGCGCCTGATGAATGCCTCGATCGACATCATGACCGGCCTGTTGCGCCCCCTGTCGGCCGCCCTGATGAACATGCCGTCCGGCATGCCCGGCCGCCATGCAGGACCGCCCGTGCCAGAGCCCGTCACCAGCTTGATCAGCAGCGACTACAGCCTGGGCTGCAACATGCTGGCGCAGAAATGCCAGGCGCTGGCGCAGTACGCGCGCGGCCTTGAGAGCGATGTCATCGGCATGGCGCCGATAGAGATGTTGGAGTTTTTTAATCAGCAACTTACCGATTTATCTCGGGGAAAGATGTCAAGAGAGGCTTGAAATGCATAAAATCATTATCGTCGGCGGAGGCCTGGCAGGTAGCCTCAGCGCCATTTATCTGGCGCAACGGGGACACGATGTCCACGTTATCGAAAAACGCGGCGATCCGCTGCTGGAGAATGCTGCAAACGCCGACCCGGTCAACTCGCGCGCCATCGGCGTGAGCATGACGGTACGCGGCATCAAGGCCGTCCTGGCAGCGGGCATCGGCAAGCAGGAGCTCGACCAGTGCGGCGAACCCATCGTCGGCATGGCATTTTGCGTGGGCGGCCGGCACCGCATACGCGAGCTGACCCCGCTCGAAGGCCTGTTTCCCCTGTCGCTGGACCGCACCGCCTTCCAGCGCCTGCTGAACCGGCATGCCGCCCTGCACGAAGTGAAGTATTACTTTGAGCATAAATGCCTGGATGTCGACCTGGAAAGAAAGATCGTGCTGATCCAGGGCCCGGACGGCGCCTTGCAGCAGCTGCATGGCGACCTGGTCATCGGCGCCGACGGCGCCCACTCGGCCGTGCGGCGCGCCATGCAAAGCGGCGTGCGCCGTTTCGAGTTCAAACAGAGTTACTTCCGCCACGGCTACAAGACGCTGGTCTTGCCGAACGCGGCGGATCTGGGTTTCCGGAAGGATTTGCTGTATTTCTTTGGCATGGATTCCAAGGGCCTGTTTGCCGGCCGCGCGGCCACCATTCCTGACGGCAGCATCAGCTTCGCCCTGTGCCTGCCCTACACGGGCACGCCCAGCCTGGGCACGCTCAACCGCGAAGCCATGGCCGACTTCTTCAGCCGCTACTTCGGCAACCTGCAGCCGGACCGCCGCAAGGAAATGCTCGACCAGTTCATGGCGCTGCCTAGCAACGACCTCATCAATGTCCGTTCCAGCACCTTCCACTACAAGGCCAATATCCTGCTGATCGGCGATGCGGCGCATGCCACCGCCCCATTCCTCGGACAAGGCATGAACATGGCGCTGGAAGACGTCCACGTCTTCGTTTCCCTGCTGGAAAAGCACGGCAATGCCCTGGGCCCTGCCCTGTCCGAGTTCACGCAACAGCGCAAGGTGCAGGCGGACGCCATGCAGGACATGGCGATCGCCAACTATGAAGCGCTGAGCAATCCGAATATGATTTTCTTCCTGCAGACGCGCTACACGCGCTACATGCACAAGAAATTCCCCCGTGTTTATCCGCCAGACATGGCGGAGAAACTGTACTTCACATCGGTTCCTTACGATGAATTGCAGCAAATCCAGAAGAAACAAAACGTTTGGTACAAACTTGGAAGGGTAAATTAATGAACATTCTCGTTATCGGCGCAGGCCCCGCAGGACTGCTCTTCGCCAGTCAGATGAAACAAGCCCAGCCCGGCTGGAATATCAGCATCACGGAAAAAAACACCCCGGAAGAAGTGCTGGGCTGGGGCGTGGTGCTGCCGGGACGCCCGCCGCGCCATCCGGCCAATCCGCTCTCTTACCTGGAGCAGCCGGAACGGCTCAATCCGCAGTTCCTGGAAGAATTCAAGCTCGTGCACCACGACCAGCCCAACCTGATGAGCACCGGCGTGACCCTTTGCGGCGTGGGACGCCAGGCCCTGGTGCAAGCGCTGCGCGCCAAGTGCGTGGCGGCCGGCATCGCGATCAGTTACGAAACGCCGCCGGCGCCCCGGGCGCAGCTGGAAGCGGAGTACGACCTGGTGGTGGTAGCGAATGGCGTCAATTACAAATCGCTGGAGTTGCCGCCAGCGCTGGTGCCGCACATCGATTTCGGCCGCAACAAATACATCTGGTACGGCACCACCCAGCTGTTCGACCAGATGAACCTGGTGTTCCGCAGCAATGAGCAAGGCATTTTCATCGGCCATGCCTACAAATACTCGGACACGATGAGCACCTTTATCGTCGAATGCAGCGAAGAAACGTACGCCAGGGCCGGGCTGGAAGCGCTGTCCGAGCGCGACGCCGCCGCATATATCGCCAAGACGTTCAAAGCCGAGCTCGGCGAACATGGGCTGCAGAGCCAACCGGGCCAGGGCTGGCGCAACTTCATGACCCTCAGCCGCGACCGGGCCTGCGACGGCAAGTTCGTCCTGCTCGGCGATGCGCTGCAATCGGGGCATTTTTCCATCGGCCATGGCACCACCATGGCGGTGGTGGCGGCCCTGCTGCTGGTCAAAATCCTCAATACCGAAGCTGGCGCGGCCGCCGCCCTGGACAGCTTCAATGCCCGCGCCGTGCCTCTGATGCAATTGTTCAAGGACCACGCCAACGCCAGCCGCCTGTGGTTTGAAACCGTAGGCGAGCGTATCGACCTGAGCAATGCAGAGCTGACCGACAGCTTCGACGCCCGCCGCAAGGACTTGCCATCGCTGCAGGAAGCGCTGATGGCCAGCCTAGGCTACGCGCTGGGCCGCTAGGGAGATACCATGCCGACACACGTCTCCCCGCCGCTGCTGCCGATGCAATGGAGCAGCGCCTATGTTTCCTACTGGACGCCGATGCAGGAGGACGACCAGATCACGTCCGGCTATTGCTGGTTCGACTATGCGCGCAACATCTGCCGCATCGATGGCCTGTTCAACCCCTGGCCGGAAAAGGAACATGGACACCTGCTGTGGATGTCGGAAATCGGCGACGCCCGGCGTGAACAAAGCCGCAAGCAGAAAGTGGCTTATGCACGGCAGGCGCAGGCAACTGGCGCGCAGCTGCAGGGAACGGCGCTGGCCGACGAGGTGACGCCGTTTCAGGCGCTGTTCCTGCCGCAGGCGGTGCTGCTGGACGGCGGCGCCCGTCACGACGGCCGCCACAGCGTGCTGGGCCGGGAGGCGGATGCCTGGGTAGTCGAGCCAGCGGGCAAGCCGCCATCGGTGTTTTACCTGGAGGCCGATGGCAATCGCCTGCTGCGCATGGTTACCGGCAATGACCCGCAGCACCGTTCGGTACGCGACTTTCCCAACCTGTCTGTCGGCGACATTCCGGACAGCGTCTTTACGTCTTGCAACACCTGACCAGCACGTGGCGCGCTCCGGCCGCATGAGGCGGGAGCGCGCCACGCCTAGCTAGTGTTTTTATTAGTACT
>NZ_LNCE01000085.1:0-37233 GCF_001445815.1 Janthinobacterium sp. Ant5-2-1
GGCGGTTTCCCCACGCCATCGGGCAAGTGCGAGTTGTATTCCAGCGCGATGGCGCAGGCGGGACTCGATCCCTTGCCCACGTATATCGCGCCGCACGAATCGCAAGCCAGCAATCCCGCGCTGGCGGCCCGTTATCCGCTGGCCATGATTTCCCCGCCGGCACGCAATTTCCTCAATTCGACCTTTGTGAACGTGAAAAGCCTGCGCGCGGCCGAAGGCGAGCCGCACCTCGATATCCATCCCGACGACAGCGCCGCGCGCGGCATCGCGGCCGGCGACATGGTGCGCATCTTTAACGACCGCGGCAGTTTTGTTGCCAAGGCCCGGGTCACGGACAAGGCGCGACGTGGCCTGGTGGTGGGCTTATCCGTGTGGTGGAAGAAGCTGGCCAGCGACGGCAAGAACGCCAATGAAGTAACGAGCCAGCGCTTGACGGACATGGGCCGCGCGCCGACCTTCTACGATACGCTGGTCGAAGTGGAAAAGGCTGCCTGACCATGGCCCGCTGGCCGGCCCGCCTGCTTGTCGGCATGCTGTGCCTGTCGCTGGGTGGCTGCACGCAGCTGCGCTACTACACGCAGGCGGCGCAAGGGCAGTATGCGCTGTGGTCCGGCGCGCGCCCCATCGGTGACTGGCTCGATGATCCGGCCACGGAACCGCGCCTGAAAGTGCGCCTGGCCAAGGCGCAGCAGATCCGCCGCTTTGCCGTCAGCGAGCTGGATTTACCGGACAACGGCAGCTACAAAAACTATGCCGCCCTGCAGCGTCCGTTTGTGCTGTGGAACGTGGTGGCAACGCCGGAATTGTCGCTGCAGCCGCTGCAATGGTGTTTTCCCATCGCCGGTTGCGTCAATTACCGCGGCTATTACAGCAAGGACGAGGCACTCGCGTATGCCGCCGAACTGCGGGCCCAGCATTACGACGTGCAGGTGGGCGGCGTGCCTGCGTATTCCACGCTGGGCTGGTTCGACGATCCCCTGTTGTCGACCTTTATCAATTACAACGATGCGGAACTGGCGCGCCTGATCTTCCATGAACTGGCGCACCAGGTGGTATACGTGCCCGGCGATTCGGCCTTCAACGAGTCGTTTGCCAGTGCCGTGGAAGAGGCGGGCGTGCAGCGCTGGCTGGCGCGCGAGGGCAATGATGCGATGCGCGCCGCGTACGCCCAGTATGCGGCGCGGCGCCAGGATTTCCTGGCCCTGCTGTTGACATACCGGGGCGAACTGGAAGCCGTGTATGCGAGCGGCGCCAGCGATGCAGAGAAGCGCGCGCGCAAGGCGCAGGTGTTTGCGGCATTGCAAGACGCCTATCAGGTGCTGAAGAAAAACTGGGGTGGTTTTGCCGGTTACGACCGCTGGTTCGAGCAGCCATTGAGCAATGCGCACCTGGCTTCCGTGTCGACCTACAATGAATTTTTGCCTGCCTTCAAAAAATTGCTGGAAGAAAAAAAGAACTTTCGTGCTTTTTATGCTGCAGTGCACACAATGGCCCAGATCAATAAGCCTGAGCGCAGGCGTGCGCTGGAACAATTGTCCAGCCCCTGACCCGTAAAGATTGTCCTGTACGCCGAGCCAGACGATCCTGCAACAGTGTATTTATCATGCTGCATTGCAGCATAAAATACCCCTAGAGTTGCCGCTCGAATACTGTTGAAAGCGCTTGCATGGAAGCGCGGCGCCCGATAGCATCGCATTAGTAGCATAGAGCAATTGCTCGTCAGAATGCTCAAACTGACTGCAGGACGACAGAATCCGCAGCAATGATCCGCGCCGGCAGGGTGCGCCGGCTCCCCCACGATTATTCGAGACAAGAGGCACAGGATGGAAAAAATTTGGCTGAAGTCGTATCCTCCCGGCGTCCCCGCCGACATCGATCCTGATCAATATCGTTCGCTGGTGCACTTGCTGGAAGAAGCGTTTCAAAAATATGCGGATCGCAATGCCTATGTCTGCATGGACAAATTTCTCACCTATGCCGAACTCGATACCTATTCACGCCAGCTGGGCGCCTGGCTGCAAAGCCGTGGCCTGAAGAAGGGCGCGCGCGTCGCCCTGATGATGCCGAACGTGCTGCAGTATCCGGTGGCCATCGCCGCCGTCTTGCGCGCCGGCTACACGGTGGTCAACGTCAATCCTCTCTATACGCCGCGCGAACTCGAGCATCAGCTCAACGATTCGGGCAGCGAAGCGATCATCGTGCTGGAAAACTTCGCCCACACCTTGGAGCAAGTGCTGGCCAAGACAGCCGTCAAGCACATCATCGTTGCCAGCATGGGCGAGATGCTGGGCGGTTTGAAGGGCGCGATCGTCAATTTTGTCGTGCGCAACGTCAAGAAGATGGTGCCCGCGTATTCCTTGCCGAACGCCATGCGTTTCAAGCAGGCGCTGGCGCTGGGCAGCCGCATGAAACTCACGCCTGTCGAGCTGAGCATCAATGACGCCGCCTTCCTGCAATACACGGGTGGCACGACGGGCGTATCGAAAGGCGCGACCCTGAGCCACCGCAATGTGATCGCCAATGTGCTGCAAAGCGAAGCGTGGTCGGGCGCGGCGCTCGACCAGAACAGCAAGGAACAGATGATCGTCGTGTGCGCCTTGCCGCTGTACCATATCTTTGCCCTGACGGCGTGCGCGATGTGGGGCACGCGCGTGGGCGCCCTGAATATCCTGATCCCGAATCCGCGCGATATCCCGGGCCTGATCAAGGAGCTGGGCAAGTACAAATTCAACCTGCTGCCAGCGGTCAATACTTTGTATAACGCGCTGGTGAATCATCCCGATTTCGCCAAGCTCGATTTCTCGGGCTTGAAGATCGCCAATGGCGGCGGCATGGCGGTGCAGCAAGCCGTCAACGACAAATGGCTGCAAGTGACGGGCGTGTCCATCATCGAAGGTTATGGCCTGTCGGAAACGTCACCCGTCGCCACCTGCAACCGGGCCGATACCACGGTGTTTTCCGGCACCATCGGCTTGCCGGTGCCCTCGACCGATATCGCCATCCTTGACGATGACGGCAAGGAAGTGCCGCTGGGCCAGACGGGCGAAATCGCCATCCGTGGCCCGCAAGTGATGAGCGGCTACTGGAACCGTCCCGATGAAACGGCCAAGGTCATGACACCTGACGGCTATTTCAAGTCGGGCGACGTGGGCATCATGGACGAGCGCGGCTACGTGAAGATCGTCGACCGCAAGAAAGACATGATCCTCGTCTCCGGCTTCAATGTATATCCGAACGAAGTCGAGGCCGTCATCGCGGCCCATCCGGGCGTGCTCGAGTGCGCCTGCGTGGGCGTGCCGGACGAGCATTCTGGCGAAGCCGTGAAAGTGTTTGTCGTGCGCAAGGATCCGAACCTGACCCAGGCAGTGCTGGCCGCGTATTGCAAGGAACAATTCACGGGCTACAAGCGTCCGAAATACATCGAGTTCCGCGATGAACTGCCAAAGACCAACGTCGGCAAGATTTTGCGTCGCGCCCTGCGTGACGAAACGAAGAAAGCAGCATAAACAGTGCAGGGTGTGCGCATCAGGCTGCACACCCTTTCTACAGATAAAGATGAGGCATAGATGGACAAGATTTGGTTGAAGTCGTACCCGGACAGCGTTCCCGCAGAGATTGATTGCACGCAATATCGTTCCGTCACGCATTTGCTGGAAGAGTCGTTCCAGAAATATGCGGACCGCAACGCGTTCGTGTGCATGGATAAATTCCTCACCTACCGCGAGCTCGACAAGCTGTCGCTGCAGATGGGCGCCTGGCTGCAAAGCAAGGGCCTGAAGACGGGGGCGCGCGTGGCGATCATGCTGCCGAACGTGCTGCAGTATCCGGTGGCCATGGCGGCGATCTTGCGCGCCGGCTACACGGTGGTCAACGTCAACCCGCTCTACACGCCCCGTGAATTGCAGCACCAGCTGATCGATTCGGGCAGCGAAGCGATCATCGTGCTGGAAAACTTCGCCACCACGGTCGAGCAGGTGTTGCCGCATACCCAGGTCAAGCACGTGATCGTGGCCACCATGGGCGACTTGCTGGGCGGACTGAAAGGCACCATCGTCAACTTCGTCGTGCGCAAGATCAAGAAAATGGTGCCCGCGTTTTCCTTGCCGCGCGCCATCAGTTTCAACAAGATGCTGGCCGAAGGCGCGCGCTTGAGCCTGAAGCCGGTGCAGCAGGGGCATGACGATATCGTCTTCCTGCAATACACGGGCGGCACGACGGGCGTGTCGAAAGGCGCGATGTTGTTGCATCGTAACGTGATCGCCAACGTGTTGCAGAACGAGGCGTGGATTTCGCCCGTGATGACCAAGGAAATGCGCGCCACCTCGATGGGATTCATGTGCGCCTTGCCCCTGTACCACATCTATTCGCTGACGGTCAGTGCCCTGATGGGCATGCGCGTGGGCGGCTTGAACGTGCTGATCCCCAATCCGCGCGACATCCCCGGTTTCGTCAAGGAATTGTCCAAGCACAAGATCGTCGTCTTCCCCGCCGTCAATACCTTGTACAACGCGCTGCTGAACAATGCCGATTTTGCCAAGCTCGATTTCTCCAGCTACAAAGTGTGCAATGGCGGCGGCATGGCCTTGCAGCGCAACGTGGCCGAGCGCTGGTTGAAATTGACGGGCTGCCCGCTGATCGAAGGCTATGGCATGTCGGAAACGTCGCCCGTGGTGACGGGCAACCGCGTCGACATCACGGAATTTACGGGCACCATCGGCTTGCCTTTCCCGTCGACGGAAGTGGCGATTCTGAACGACGATGGCGTGGAAGTGCCGCTGGGCGAGCCGGGCGAGATCGCCGTGCGCGGCCCGCAAGTGATGGCGGGCTACTGGCAGCGTCCGGACGAGACGGCCAAATCGATGACGCCCGACGGTTTTTTCAAGACGGGCGACGTGGGTGTCATGGATGAACGCGGCTACGTAAAAATCGTGGACCGCAAGAAAGACATGATCATCGTGTCCGGCTTCAATGTGTATCCGAACGAAGTGGAAGACGTGGTCGCTTCCTGCCCCGGCGTGCTCGAATGCGCCTGCATCGGCGTGCCGGATGCCAACGCGGGCGAAGCCGTGAAAGTGTTTGTCGTGCGCAAGGATCCGAACCTGACGGTGGAACAGATCCGCGAGCATTGCAAGCATGAATTGACGGCCTACAAGAAACCGAAATACATCGAGTTCCGCGATGAATTGCCGAAGACCAATGTCGGCAAGATCTTGCGCCGTCAATTGCGCGACGAAAAGAAGGTTGCCTAGTTCGCCGCCAGGCTTGTCTCCGCCGCCAGGTTCCGGCCTGGCCGGGCGGGCAAGCCGAAGCAGGGGCGCAGCCAGTTCACCTTGCTGATCAGCAGCGACGTCCCCAGCCAGCAAGTCGCCACCGTGCCGCTGAGCATCAGCAGTGGTACGTATGCGTGCACCGCAGCTATATCGTCAACCTCGATTTCGTGCAGGCAATCACACCAATGGAATCGGGCGATGCGCGCGCCATGCTGTCCACGGGCGGCGAGGTGCCCGTCAGCCGGCGCTACCGCGATGGATTGAAAAGTAGTTGCTAGATGCGTTGCACGCCCGCCTTGCCGTCGCGCACGACAAAGCTGGCCAGTGTCGCGATGCTCGACGCGCTGTCGCGCACGTTCTCCAGGCCCTGGAACAAGGTCGTGGTTTTCTCCGGCGTGATCTCCATCAACATATAGCCGCGCTTGTCGCTGCGCCCGTAGCGGATGTGCGGGTTCATCGCCACGTACTGTTCCGTGCGCGCCTGTGGACGCGAGCTGGACGTGATGGAGGTGCCGCAAAACTCGGTGGCCAGCACGGGATTGTTCTTGCCGGTGGGCCGCATGGCGTTGCGGCTCAGTTCGGTCGCATAGAAAGTGTGCACGTCGCCCGACAGCACGAGCGGATTGCTGGCCTTGCTGCTTTGCAAGGCGTCGAGCAGGTGCTGGCGCGCCGTCGGGTAGCCATCCCAGCCATCGGTCCAGATGCGCTCGTCGCCGGGTCGCAAAATCGGCACCTGACTCGATTGCGCCATCAGGGTTTGCTGGGCCAGAATATTCCAGCGCGCGGGAGAATCATTGAGGCCCGCTTGCAGCCAGCGCTGCTGCTCTTCGCCCAGCATGGTGCGTTGCGGCGTCAGCAGGTCGGGACAGTTGCGCGTGGTGACGGAATTCGAGCCGCCGCGGCCCGGCCTGGCGCACGCGTGATAGGCGCGGTATTGCCGGTCGTCCAGCACGTGAAAGCGCGCCAGGCGGCCCCAGTCGTAGCGCTGGTAGATGCGCATGTCGACAAAGCCCCGCCGGCCCAGCGGCAGCAAACGCAGCGGCATGTGTTCATAAAACGCTTGGTAGGCGGCCGCGCGGCGCTGCAAAAAAGTGGGCGTGAGCAACTCGTCGCGGTCCTTGCCGTAATCGTTGGCCACTTCATGGTCGTCCCAGGTGACGATCCACGGCGCGGCCAGGTGCGCGCCCTGCAAGTCGCGGTCGCTCTTGTATTGCGCGTAGCGGGCGCGGTAGTCGTCCAGCGTAAAACTTTCATGCGTGCGCACAGCCCGGCCCGGATGCTGCAGCTGGTACGGTCCCCACTCATAAATGTAGTCGCCGAGGAAGGCCACCAGGTCGGGCGCGGCCGCGGCGATATGCCGGTGCGCCGCATAGGCGCCGAATTCCCAGTGCTGGCATGAAGCGACGGCCAGTTTCAGCGAGGCAGGCATGGACCCGGGCTCGGGCGCCGTGCGCGTGCGGCCCACGGGACTGACGGCGTCGCCCAGCATGAAGCGGTACCAGTACCAGCGCCCGGGCGCGAGACCGCCCGCGTCGACATGCACGCTGTGCGCGAGGGCGGGCGTGGCCGTGGTCTGGCCCTTGGCGGCGATGCGGCGAAACGCCTCGTCTTCGGCCACTTCCCAGCGCACGTTCAGGGCGATGGCGGGCGTGGCGGCTGCGTGCAGCGGGTCGTAGCAGATGCGCGTCCACAGCACCACCGCATCAGATAAGGGCGAACCGGAGGCGACACCGAGCGCAAACGGATAGCCGGCACCATTCAAACGCGTGGCGGCGCTCGCGCTGGAACCGGACAGCACGCTGCCGGCCGCAGCCAGTGCCGTGATGCGCGCAGCGCTCTGCAGGAAGATGCGGCGCTGGCTATCCATGCTGTGGAATTATTGCGACAATCAAGACGACAGCAAGGTCTCGATCGGCGGCACCTTGCGCGGCTTGCGGTCGGAGTCCGTCGCCACGTAGATCAGGGTTGCTTCCGTGACTTTCACGATGCACGCCTGCAGGCGGTTGCGCTCGGCATACACTTCCACATTGACGGTGATCGAGGTATTGCCAACCTTGACGATATCAGCGTAGAAGGAGAGCAGATCGCCGACGAACACGGGGTTTTTGAAGACGAAGGAATTGACGGCAATGGTGGCGACGCGGCCATTGGCGCGCCGCGTGGCCGGCAGGGAACCGGCGATATCGACCTGCGCCATGATCCAGCCGCCGAACACGTCGCCGTACACATTGGCGTCGGACGGCGCGGGCATCATGCGCAATTCCGGCATTTTTCCGGCAGGCAGGCCGGAGGCGAGGCAGTTGTCGGGACGGTCTGGGGAGGTGCTCATCTTTTATTCTCATGAAAGGCTACAATTGCCCCGATTGAACCATAAAAAGCCGACCTTCGCCATGCGCCGTTCCCAGACTCCCCCTCCGTCCCGCTCGCCCGCTTCCGCCAGCCACAGCGATTTCGCCACCATCAAGACCTTGCTGCCGTATCTCTGGGTCTACAAATGGCGGGTGCTGCTGGCGCTGCTATGCCTGGTGGGCGCCAAGCTGGCCAACGTGGGCGTGCCCCTGATCCTGAAAAAACTGGTCGACGCCATGACGATCACGGCGGCCCATCCGCAAGCGCTGCTGGTGCTGCCCGTCGGCTTGCTGGTGGCCTACGGCTTGCTGCGCCTGTCGACCACCTTGTTTACGGAGCTGCGCGAATTTCTGTTCGCCCGGGTCACGCAGCGGGCCGTGCGCACCATCGCCCTGCAAGTGTTCCGCCACCTGCATGCGCTGTCCCTGCGTTTTCATTTGAACCGCCAGACGGGCGGCATGACGCGCGACATCGAACGGGGCACGCGCAGCGTCGGCTCGCTCATTTCCTATACCTTGTTCAACATCTTGCCGACCCTGGTGGAAATCACCCTCGTGCTCGGCTATCTGGTCTTGCATTACGACATCTGGTTCACCGTGATCACGGCCGTGGCGCTCGTGTCGTACATCGCGTTTACCGTGCTGGTGACGAACTGGCGCACGCATTTCCGCCGCACTATGAACGACCTCGATTCCAAAGCCAATACCAAGGCCATCGATTCGCTGATCAACTATGAAACCGTCAAATATTTCGGCAACGAGGATTACGAAGCGAAGCGCTACGACGAAGGCTTGCAGCGCTATGAATCGGCGGCCGTCAAATCGCAGACCTCGCTGTCCCTGCTGAACACGGGCCAGTCCCTGATCATCGCCACGGCCGTCACCCTGATTTTGTGGCGCGCCACGGTGGGCGTGATCGCCGGCACGATGACCCTGGGCGACCTGGTGCTGGTGAACGCCTTCATGATCCAGCTGTATATCCCGCTCAATTTCCTGGGCGTCATTTACCGCGAAATCAAGCAAAGCCTGGCCGACATGGAACGCTTGTTTTCCTTGCTGAACGAAAACCGCGAAATCGCCGATACGCCGGACGCCAAGCCGCTCGTCACGCGGGGCGCGGCCGTGCGCTTTGCGCACGTGGATTTCAGCTACGAAGCCAAGCGGCAAATCCTGTTCGACGTGGACTTCCAGATCCCCGCCGGCACGACGACGGCCGTGGTGGGCCACAGCGGCTCGGGCAAGTCGACCCTGTCGCGCTTGCTGTTCCGTTTCTATGAAGTCGATGGTGGCGGCATCACCATCGATGGCCAGGACTTGCGCCATATCACGCAGGATTCCCTGCGCGCGGCCATCGGCATCGTGCCGCAGGATACGGTCTTGTTCAACGACACCATCGAATACAACATCGCCTACGGCAAGCCGGGCGCCAGCAAGGACGCGATCGTGGCGGCGGCGAAAGCGGCATCGATCCATGATTTTATTGAAAGCTTGCCAGATGGCTACAACTCCATGGTGGGCGAGCGGGGCTTGAAACTGTCGGGCGGCGAAAAGCAGCGCGTGGCGATTGCCCGCACCTTGCTGAAAGACCCGGCCATCCTGATCTTTGACGAAGCCACCTCGGCGCTCGATTCCAAGGCCGAGCAGGCGATCCAGTCGCAGCTGAAGGACATCGCCAGGAACCGCACCACCCTGGTGATTGCGCACCGTTTGTCGACGGTAGCCGACGCCCAGCAAATCCTCGTGCTCGACCATGGCCGCATCGTCGAGCGAGGCACGCATCCGCAATTGCTGGCGATCGATGGCCTGTATGCGCAGATGTGGCAACGCCAGCAGGCGAATATGGACGATGAGGCGCAAGAGGACGAGTTGGCGGGGCTGGCGCCGGCGAAATAAATCGGAAAGGTGAAATCAGTAGGAAAAATGCTACAGCCGCGCTGATTCCGGCGCACGTATAGCGCCTATTTGCGGGCAATCGCAGAAAATGGCTGGTCGGGTGCTGAAAATGAAATAAAATTAATTCCAATGGTGGCGTCTGCACCACAGTTGTTTCGTTCGGAGTCCATCCCGTTTGTCCGCCCAGGAGAATTTATGAAATTGACCAAAATCATCGCCACGCTGCTCAGCGTCGGTGTCATCAGCAGCATGTCGCCAGTCCAGGCTCAGGAATTGACCGGCACCTTGGCCAAGATCAAGAAAGCCGGTTCCGTCACCCTCGGTGTGCGCGACGGCTCCGTGCCCTTCTCCTATCTCGACGACAAGCAGCAATATCAGGGTTATTCGATCGACCTGTGCATGAAAGTCGTCACGGCCCTGCAAAAGCACCTGGGCCTGAGCGAACTGAAAGTGGTGATGAGCCCCGTCACCTCGGCCAACCGCATCCCGCTGATGGCCAACGGCACCATCGACCTCGAATGCGGCTCGACGACGAACAACCTGGAGCGCCAGCAGCAGGTGGCGTTCGCCCCGACCATGTTCGTCATCGGCAACCGCGTGCTGGCGAAAAAATCCTCGAACATCAAGATCCTGGAAGACTTGCGCGGCAAGACCCTGGTCGCCACGGCCGGCACGTCGACCATCAAGCAGATGACGATCCTGAACAAGGAAAAGAACCTGGGCATGAACATCGCCGTCGGCAAGGATCATCCCGAGTCGTTCCTGATGCTGGAAACGGGCCGCGCGGTGGCTGAAGCCAACGACGACATTTTGCTGGCGTCGCAAGTGGCCAACTCGAAAAACCCGAACGACTACGAAATCACCAAGGAAGCGTTGTCGGTCGAGCCGTACGGCATCATGCTGCGCAAGGGCGACCCGGCCTTCAAGAAAGTGGTCGACGATGCGCTGATCCGCCTGTACAAGAGCGACGACATCAACCGCATTTACGCGAAATGGTTTACCTCGCCGATCCCGCCGAAAAACATCAACCTGAAATTCCCCATGCCGCCGCAATTGAAGGCCGTGTTTGCCAATCCGACCGACTCCGGTGACCCGGCCGCGTATGCGGCCGTGCCGGAAGCGCAGAAGACGTCGGACAAACGGAAAAAGTAAAGATTGCGTAACAAACCGGGAGGCGCAAGCCTCCCGATTTATTTGCGGGGCGGGCGGCCGGCTGGCCGCTGTCCTCGGGCTGCATGCGAAGGATGATCATGAATTACAACTGGAATTGGCGCATTTTCTGGGAGATTTCTCCCGATGGCGTGGGCACGTATATGGACACCCTGTGGTCCGGGCTGATCTGGACCCTGGCCACGGCCGGTGCGGCCTGGATCATGGCGCTGATATTGGGCCTGGTGATCGGCACCATCCGCACCTTGCCGAACAAATGGCTGGTGGGCGTGGCCAATGCCTACGTCGAATTGTTCCGCAACGTGCCGCTGCTGGTGCAGATGTTCCTCTGGTATTTCGTCATGCCGGAACTGCTGCCGCCGGACCTCGGTGCCTGGGTCAAATCGCTGCCGAACGCGCCGTTCGTCACGGCCGTGCTGTGCCTGGGATTCTTTACCTCCTCGCGCGTGGCCGTGCAAGTGACGACGGGCATCGAGGCGCTGCCGCGCGGGCAGAAACTGGCCGGCACGGCGCTGGGCCTGACCCTGCCGCAAACCTACCGCTTCATTTTGCTGCCGATGGCCGCGCGCGTCATCATGCCGCCGCTGACCAGCGAATTTTTGAATATCATCAAGAACAGTTCCGTGGCGCTGACCATCGGCCTGATCGAACTGACGGCCAGCGCGCGCGCCATCCAGGAGTTTTCCTTCCAGGTGTTCGAAGCGTTTTCGGCCGCCACCATCATCTACGTCGTCGTCAACCTGCTGGTGGTGGTGCTGATGCACCTGATCGAAAAAAAGGTCGCCATCCCGGGCTTCATCGTCGCCGGCGCCAAGACGGGAGGACATTGATATGTTCGGTAATTTCGACTTCGATGTCATCTCCCGCTCGTGGGTTTACCTGTTCCAGACGGGCATGGTCTTCACCCTGAAACTGACGGCGCTGGCCATGGTCGGCGGCATCGTGCTGGGCACCCTGCTGGCGCTGATGCGCTTGTCCAGCAACCGCATCATCTCGGGCGTGGCGTCGAGCTACGTCAACCTAATACGCTCGATCCCGCTGGTGCTGGTGATCTTCTGGTTCTACTTCCTGGTGCCGTATATCGCCGCGTGGATCATCGGCGCCAACGAGCCCGTGAAAGTGGGTGCGTTTTCTTCCGCGCTGATCACCTTCATCATGTTCGAGGCGGCCTACTATTGCGAGATCATGCGCAGCGGCATACAGTCGATCCCGCGCGGCCAGGTATGGGCCGGCCAGGCGCTGGGCATGAACTACCGTCAAACCATGGGCAACATCGTGCTGCCGCAAGCGTTCCGCAACATGATTCCCGTGCTGCTGACGCAAACCATCGTGCTGTTCCAGGACGTGTCGCTCGTGTACGTGCTGTCGATCCCCGATTTCGTCGGCGCCGCATCCAAAATCGCCCAGCGCGACGGCCGCCTGGTGGAGATGTACGTGTTTGTCGCCGTCGTGTATTTCGTGCTGTGCTATGCCTTGTCGTTCCTGGTAAAACGCCTGCAGAAACGCGTCGCCATCATTCGCTAACCGTAAAAGAAAGAACAAGATGATTGAACTCAATAACGTCAGCAAATGGTATGGCCAGTTCCAGGTACTGACCGATTGCACCACCAACGTCGCCAAGGGCGACGTGATGGTCATTTGCGGCCCGTCCGGCTCCGGCAAGTCGACCCTGATCAAGACCGTCAACGGCCTCGAACCGATCCAGCAGGGGCAGATCGTTGTCGACGGCATCACCGTCAACGATCCGAAAACGAATTTGTCGAAACTGCGCGCGCGCATCGGCATGGTGTTCCAGAATTTCGAGCTGTTCCCGCATCTGTCGATCCGCGAAAACCTCACCATCGGCCAGATCAAGGTGCTGGGCCGCAGCGCCGACGAAGCCAACGCCAAGGGCTTGAAATACCTGGACCGCGTGGGCCTGCTGTCGCAGCAGGATAAATTCCCCGGCCAGCTGTCGGGCGGCCAGCAGCAGCGCGTGGCGATCGCCCGCGCCCTGTCGATGGACCCGATCGCCATGCTGTTCGACGAACCGACATCGGCGCTCGATCCGGAAATGATCAACGAGGTGCTCGACGTGATGGTGGGCCTGGCGCAGGAAGGCATGACCATGATGGTCGTCACGCACGAAATGGGTTTTGCCCGCCGCGTGGCCAATCGCATCGTCTTCATGGACCAGGGAAAAATCATCGAAGATTGCAGCAAGGACGACTTCTTCAACACGACGCGCTCGGACCGCGCACGCGATTTCCTCGCCAAGATCATCCATTAATTTTTCATTATTTTGAAGTTGAGTACGAATGCCTGACATGAAACAACTAGCCGGCGCCATGCTGGCGCTGGGCCTGCTCGCCCATGCCCACGCGGCCGACAAGATCGCCGTCGATATCGCCCTGCGCGGCGCCACCCTGATCGACGTTGCCGCCGGCCGCGCCGTCAACGGTAAGACCGTGCTGCTCAAGGGCGACAGCATCGTCGCCGTCGTCGATGACGCGCAGCTGCGCAGCTACGCGCCGAAGCGGACCATCCGCCTGCCCGGCAAATATCTGATGCCGGGCCTGTGGGATACGCATGTGCATTTCGGCGGCGGCCCCGAGCTGATCGACGAGAACAAGCAGCTGCTGCCTTTGTACCTGGCGCATGGCATCACCACGGTGCGCGACTGCTCGGGCGACTTGCCCGACACGGTGCTGGCATGGCGCCAGCAGATCAATGCGGGCCAGCTGCAAGGCCCGACGATTTTCACCTCCGGCGCCAAACTCGAAGGCATCAAGCCGCTGTGGAAGGGCACCATCGAAGTGGGCACGCCGCAGGAAGTCACGCGCGCGCTTGATGGTCTGCAGGCGCAGCAAGTGGACTTCGTGAAGATCACGGAAAACACCCTGAAGCCGGAACTGTACCTGGAAGCGCTGCGCCAGGCGCGCGAACGTGGCATGCGCACGTCGGGCCATATCCCCGTGCAGCTGACCCTGGAGCAGATGGCCGATGCGGGCCTGGGCACGATCGAGCATCAATCGTATTTGCTGCGCGCCACCACGCCGCGCGAGCAGGAGCTGACGGCCAAGGTGGCTGCCGGCGCGATGACGGGCAAGGAAGCCATGCAGGCCAGCGTGCAAAGCTACGACGAGCCGACGGCGCGCAAGGCTTTCAGCTATCTGGCCGCGCGCGGCACGGCCATCGTGCCGACCTTGTGGGGTTCGCGCGTGACGGCTTATCTGGACCGCGAAGACCACACCCACGACACGGCCCTGCAATACATCGGCAAGGGCTTGCGCGCCACCTACGACTGGCGCGTGCAGCGCGCCGCCAAGGATGGCCCGGAAGCCATCGTCCAGCGCCACGCGCAGTTCGAGCAATCGGCCAAGCTGCTGCCGATTTTGCAGCAGCAGGGCGTGAGCATCATCGCCGGTACCGATGCGGGCTTCTTGAATTCCTTCGATTATCCGGGCCAGGCTCTGCACGATGAAATCGGCCTGTACGTGCAGTACGGCCTGACGCCGCGGCAAGCCTTGCAGTCGGCCGTCATCAACGGTCCCCGCTTCCTGGGCAAGCTGGACCGTTACGGCAGCGTGGCGGCGGGCAAGGCGGCCGATTTGCTGGTGCTCGACGCGAACCCGCTGCAGGATATCGGCGCCACGCGCCAGATCCGCCTGGTGGTCAGCCGTGGCACCGTGTATGACCGCGCCGCGCTGGACCAGATGCTGGCCGAACTTCGCGCCTGGGTGGCAAAGCAGGAGACGGCGCCGGCCAAGTCCTGATTCCCGTCCACTCCTGAGATTGAAAAACGGCCGGTGCGAACCGGCCGTTTGATCGTCAGGCAGCCATCGGGCAGCGGCTGCCGCAGCCTGCGAGGCTGCCCCGCGGCTGGTAAAATGGCGTTATTCGCAATGACCGCCTGAGAGCAGCCGCCATGTCCACACTCGATCACACCCCAGATTCCATCACTATCACCCGTCCGGATGACTGGCATTTGCACCTGCGCGATGGCGCCGTCATGGCCAGCGTGCTGCCGCACAGCGCGCGCCAGTTCGGCCGCGCCATCGTCATGCCGAACCTGAAACCGCCCGTCACCACCACGGCCGATGCCAGCGCCTACCGCGAGCGCATCCTGGCCGCCGTGCCGCAAGGCGTGAACTTCGATCCGCTGATGGTGCTGTACCTGACGAACAACACCTCGCCCGACGAAATCCGCCGCGCGCAGGACAGCGGCATCGTGCAGGCCGTGAAACTGTATCCGGCCGGCGCCACGACGAATTCCGACCTGGGCGTGACGGATTTGAAGAATTGCTACAAGGTGCTCGAAGTGATGCAGGAAGTGGGCATGCCCTTCCTCGTGCACGGCGAAGTGACGGACCCGGAAATCGATATTTTCGACCGCGAAGCCGTCTTCATCGAGCGCGTGATGCGCCCGCTGCGCAGCGCCTTCCCGGCCCTGTCAGTCGTGTTCGAGCACATCACCACCAAGGATGCGGCGCAGTACGTGGCCGAAGCGGAAGGCCCGATCGCCGCCACCATCACGGCGCATCATCTGCTGTACAACCGCAACGAGATTTTCAAGGGCGGCATCCGCCCCCATTACTACTGCCTGCCCATCCTGAAACGCGAAGAGCACCGCCTGGCTCTGATGACGGCGGCCGCCAGCGGCGACGAGCGCTTCTTCCTCGGCACCGACTCGGCGCCGCACGCGCAAGGCGCCAAGGAAATGGCTTGCGGCTGCGCCGGTTGCTACACGGCCCTGCACGCGATGGAAATGTATGCGGAAGCGTTCGAACGGGCCGGCGCGCTCGATAAGCTGGAAGCGTTCGCCAGCTTCCACGGCCCGGCCTTCTACGGCGTGCCGCGCAACACGGACACCATCACCCTGAAACGCGAAAGCTGGACCTTGCCGGCTTCGCTGCCGCTGGGCGACAGTCATGTCATTCCGCTCAATGCGGGCGAGCAGATCAACTGGAAAATGGTCTAAGCGTTCATGCTGCCATCGATAGACTGGACCCGCCCCTGGTTTGCCACGGTGCTGCCGGCGCGACGGCAGCTGGACCTGCAGCGCGACACGGTGATTGCCGCGCTCAATGGACGGGCGCGGGCGCTGGATTTGCGCAATCCATCCGGCCTGCCGCTGGCCTTCGTGCCGCAAGCGGACCTGCCCGAAGGCGTCGCCTACGAAGAGTTCATCGGCGCGACGGGCGGCGTGCCCACGCGCGACAATCTGCACGATTTTTTCAACGCGCTCGTGTGGCTGACCTTCCCCCGCATCAAGCGTCAATTGAATGCGCTGCAGGCCGCGCAGATCGCCCTGTCGGGCGTGGGCAAATCGCGCGGTCCCGCGCGCGATGGCGCGACGATTTTTGACGAAAATTCCGCCTTGCTGGTGCTGCGCGACAGCGACGCGGGGCGCGCGCTGGACGCGGCATTGCGCGGGCACGACTGGCGCAGCGCCTTCATTGCGCAGCGCGAGAAATTTGGCGCGGGCGGCGACGCCGATGTCTGGCTGTTTGGCCACGCGCTGATGGAAAAACTGGTGGCGCCGCGCAAGGCCATCACGGCGCACACGCGCGTGATCTTTGCCGGCGACGCCTACTTTGCGCTCGACGATGCGGCACGCCGCGCCTGGCTCGACGAGCGGGTGGCGCAAGACCTGGCGCAGCAAGGTCTCACCACGGCGGACTTCACGCCGCTGCCCGTGCTTGGCTTGCCTGGCTGGTGTGAAGACCAGGACGACGATTTTTACAATGACGCGGCGGTGTTCCGCCCGAAGCGCAAGGTGGCTGGCGCAGAAAGAGATCAATAGCATGGAAAATACCGTCCGCTGGGGCATCCTCGGCACCGGCAAGATCGCCCGCGCGATGGCCAATGGCTTGCGTGACGCGCCCGGTGCGCAACTGGTGGCGGTCGCTTCGCGCAGCAGCGCCGGTGCGCAGGCCTTCGGCGCCGAATTCGGCATCGAGCATTGCCACGGTTCCTACCAGGCGCTGGCTGACGATCCTGGCGTGGACGTGATCTACATCGCCACGCCGCACACCTTGCATGCGGAAAATGCCTTGCTGTGCCTGGCCGCCGGCAAGCACGTCGTGTGCGAAAAACCGTTCACCATGAATGCGCGCGAAGCGCAGGCCGTGGTCGACATGGCGCGCGAGAAAAAGCTGTTTTTGATGGAAGCCATGTGGAGCCGTTTCCTGCCCGCCGTGCAGGAAGCGCAGCGCATCATCGCCAGTGGCGAAATCGGCGTGCTGCAGCAGGTGCAGGCCGATATCGGTTTTGTCGCCAATTTTCCGCCCGAGCACCGCATGTTCAATCCGGAACTCGGTGGCGGCGCGCTGCTCGACGTGGGCATCTACCCGCTGTCGATGGCGGCCTTCTTCCTTGGCCCCGTATCACAGGTGCAGGCGCTGGCCGAGATGGGCGCCACCGGCGTCGATGAGCAGGTCGTGTTCTCGCTGCTGCACGCGGGCGGCGGCACCTCGTCGTGCGCCTGCAGCCTGCGCGCGCAGACGCCGACGGAAATGACCATTTCCGGCAGCCTGGGGCGTATCCGCCTGCCCAACCGTTTTTACAAGCCCGATCACCTTGTCGTCGAAACGATGAATGGCGAACGCCGCATCGTCGCCGCGCCGCACCTGGGCAATGGCTACGCGCACGAAGCCATCGAAGCGATGCGCTGCATCCGCGCCGGCCTGCTGGAAAGCCCCCTCATGCCGCACGCCGACAGCGTGGCGCTGATGCGCAATCTCGACACCATGCGCGGCCAGATCGGCCTCGTCTATCAAGCCGACCAGGCGTGAACAGGAACCCCATGACATTGCACTCATCGCGTCCCAGCCTGAAAACTGTCCTCATCGCCAGCGGCGTTGTCCTGACCCTGGCGATGGGCGTGCGCCACGGCCTGGGTTTCTGGATGCAGCCGATCTCGCAAGCGAATGGCTGGACGCGCGAAACGTATTCGCTGGCGCTGGCCATGCAAAACCTGATGTGGGGCGTCTTCGGCCCATTCGCCGGCATGGCGGCCGACCGTTTCGGCACCATGCGCGTCGTCATCGTCGGCGCCATCAGCTACATGGCGGGCCTCGTGTGGATGGCGCTTGTCACGCAGCCAACCCTGTTCATCGTCGGCTCCGGCATCTTCATCGGCCTGGCGCTGGCTTGTACGGCTTTCGGTGCCATCAGCGGGATCATCGGCCGCAGCGCGCCGCCCGAGCAGCGCTCGTGGGCCTTCGGCATTTCGTCGGCGGCAGGTTCGTTCGGCCAGTTCCTCATGATGCCCGTGGAGCAGCAGCTGATCTCCGCCGTGGGCTGGCAAAACGCCTTTTATGTATTGGCCGCGCTGGTGCTGCTGGCCATGATCCCGATGGCCTTTTATTTGCGCGAGCCGCCCGTCTCGCACGCCAGCGGCCCGCAGCAAAGCGTCGGCGCCGCCTTCAGCGAAGCCATCGCCAGCCGCTCGTTCTGGCTGCTGCTGGCCGGTTATTTTGTCTGCGGTTTTCAGCTGGTCTTCATCGGCGTGCACTTGCCGGCTTACCTGAAGGACCAGGGCCTGATGAACCCGAACGTCGCCGTCACGGCGCTGGCCCTGATCGGCCTGTTCAACATCGTCGGTTCCTACTATGCGGGCAAACTCGGTGGCAAGATCGCCAAGCGCTACCTGCTGTCGGCCATCTACGTGACGCGCGCCGTGGTCATCACCGCGTTCCTGCTGGCGCCATTGTCGGCGTGGTCCGTGTACCTGTTCGCCGCCGGCATGGGCGTGCTGTGGCTGTCGACCGTGCCGCTGACGAACGGCATCATCGCCGGCATCTTCGGCGTGAAGCATCTGTCGATGCTGGCCGGGATGGTGTTCTTCTCGCACCAGGTGGGCAGTTTCCTCGGCGCCTGGCTGGGCGGCTATCTGTACGAGCACCAGGGCAGTTACCACATCGTGTGGATGATCACCATCGGCCTGGGCTTGCTGGCCGCGCTGATCAACCTGCCCATCGACGAGCGCGCCGTCAAGCGCGTGGCGGTGGCCGCGTAATGGCCAGCTGGCGCACATGGCTGTGGCGCCTGGCTGGCGCCGCGCTGCTGGCCATCGTCTTCCTGGCCTATCTGCGACCGGACTTCATGCTCGACCTGGCGAACCGCTTCTGGATGTGCATGTAGGCTGCGTGGGCGCAATGTAGTTTGCGAAAAGTCGGATTACGCTGGAAGTCGGATTACGCTACGCTAATCCGACCTACCCGACCTGCTGCCGCGTATATCGCGTAGGTCGGATTAGGCCGAAGGCCGTAATCCGACAACACCCGAAAATAAACAATACCACCGGCGTTTAGGCCGAAGGCCGTAATCCGACAACACCCGAAAATAAACAATACCAACGGCGCTTAGGCCGAAGGCCGTAATCCGACAACACCCCGAAACCATGCGATACCGACGCGCATTCCAGCCAGGCGGCAGCTTTTTCTTCACGGTGGTGACGGCCCATCGCCGGCCCATTTTTTTGTCGGCAACAGCCGTGGACTTGCTGCGCGACGCTTTCCGCGCCGTACGCCATCAACGGCCATTCTCTATCGACGCCATCGTCATCCTGCCCGATCACCTGCACTGCATCTGGACCTTGCCTGAAGGCGATGCCGATTTCATGATGCGCTGGAGACTGATCAAGACGTGGTTCAGCAAGCGCTGTGATCTTGAAAATATCTGGCAGCAGCGGTATTGGGAGCACGTCTTGCGCGATGAGCGCGACTTCGCCAATCATGTCGATTACATTCATTACAATCCGGTCAAACATGGCTTGGTGGGCAAAGTCATCGATTGGCCGTATTCCAGTTTTCACCGGTATGTAAGGCAGGGATGGTGTGCCGCGGATTGGGGCGGGGATGGTGTGGATGTGGCGGGTGTTGGGCGGGAGTAGGCGGGGTCAACAATGTTGTCGGATTACGCTACGCTAATCCGACCTACTGTTTGCGTCGTGGGTAGGTCGGATTAGCGCAAAGCGCGTAATCCGACAACGGCCCAAAGCATGCAATGTAAGACCTACACTTTTAAAAACTCCTCTTTCCCACCCAGCCAGCGCGCCAGGTGCGCTTCCACGGTGGCCGCTGCGGCGGCCGTGGTGGCGTGCAGCAGGTCGTGCGCCACGTCGCGCGCCTGGTCGACCAGCCATTGATCCGTTTCCAGGTCGGCGAAGCGCAGCATGGCCTGGCCGGACTGGCGCGCGCCGAGGAATTCGCCGGGGCCGCGGATTTCCAGGTCGCGGCGGGCGATTTCAAAACCGTCCGTCGTTTCGCGCATGGTCATCAAACGCTGGCGCGCCACGCCGCCCAAAGGACCCTGGTACAGCAGCAGGCAGACGCTGGCTGCCGAGCCGCGGCCCACGCGCCCGCGCAGCTGGTGCAGCTGCGACAAGCCAAAACGCTCGGCGTGTTCGATCACCATCAGCGAGGCGTTCGGCACGTCGACGCCCACCTCGATGACCGTGGTGGCCACGAGCACGTGGATATGCCCGGCGATGAAGGCGTCCATCACTTCCTGCTTTTCCGCCGGCTTCAAGCGGCCATGCACGAGGCCCACTTGCAGCGCGGGCAGGGCTTCGGCCAGCATCATGTAGGTGTCGGTAGCCGTCTGCAGCTGCAGCGCTTCCGATTCCTCGATCAGCGGGCAGACCCAGTACACTTGCCGGCCTTCCAGCGCGGCCGCATACACGCGGGCGATGACTTCGTCGCGCCGGTTCTGGTCGATGGCGCGCGTGACGATGGGGCTGCGGCCCGGTGGCAGCTCGTCGATCACCGACACTTCCAGGTCGGCGTAATACGTCATGGCCAGGGTGCGCGGGATGGGCGTGGCCGACATCATCAACTGGTGCGGCACGGCCGCGCTGTCGCCCTTGTTGCGCAGGGTCAGGCGCTGGCCCACGCCGAAGCGGTGCTGTTCGTCGACGATGACCAGGCCCAGTTTGGCAAACAGCACGTTGTCCTGGATCAGCGCATGCGTGCCGATCACCAGCTGTGCTTCGCCCGATTCGATCAGGGCCAGCGCCGCCGTCTTTTCCTTTTTCTTCAGGCTGCCCGTCAGCCACGCCACCTTCACGCCCAGCGGCTCCATCCAGGCGGCGATCTTGCGGAAGTGCTGCTCGGCCAGGATCTCCGTGGGAGCCATCAGCGCGGCCTGGTAGCCGCTGTCGATGGCTTGCGTGGCGGACAGGGCGGCGACGACCGTCTTGCCGCTGCCGACGTCGCCCTGCAGCAGGCGCTGCATCGGATAGGGCTGGCGCAGGTCGGCGCGGATTTCCTCGAGCACGCGCGCCTGCGCGCCCGTCAGCTTGAAGGGCAGGGCGGCGCCGAAGGCGTTCGACAAATTGCCGACGATGGGCAGCGATGCCGCACCTTTCGAGCGGCGCGCGCGCTGGGCGCGTTTGAGCGACAGCTGCTGCGCCAGCAGCTCATCGAACTTCATGCGTACCCAGGCCGGGTGCGAGCGATCCATCAGCGCGCTTTCATCGATGTCCTGCGGCGGGTAGTGCAGCAGGTGCACGGCGGCGCGGAACGGCGACAGCTGCATTTCGTGCAGCAGCTGGTCCGGCAAAGTGTCTTGCCAGTCGATGCGGCGCATGGCGTCGGCGATCTCGCGCCGCAGCACGTGCTGCGACAGGCCCTCGCCGGACGGGTACACGGGCGTCAGGGCCGTGGGCAGGGGCGCGCCCTCGTTGACCACTTTATACGTCGGGTGCACCATCTCGGCGCCGAAAAAGCCGTGTTTGAGTTCGGCGCGCGCACGTACCCGCGTGCCTTCGGCCAGCTGCTTGACCTGGCTGCCATAGAAATTCATGAAGCGCAGCAGCAAATTGCCCGTTTCGTCGGTGATCGTCACCAGCAACTGCTTGCGCGGCTTGAAATTGACTTCGCACTTGGTGACGATGCCCTCGACCTGCCACGACTCGCCGCCGCGCAAACAGGCGTCGCGTATCGTGTAGACCTTGGTCTCGTCCTCGTAGCGCATCGGCAGGTGCAGCACCAGGTCCATATCCGTGCGCAAGCCCAGTTTGGCCAGCCGGTTCTCCGTGCTGACCACTTTTTTGACGGCTTTCGGCTTCGCGGCCGGCTTGGCTGCGGGAGGAAGATCGGGCTTTGGATCGGACATATGCAAGGTTTTGGTGCCGCTAGCGTAAAATAGAGGGTTGTCCGGCACACCCTGTGCGTACCGCAGTTGTAAATTGTTGCGGCGGATTATTGTAATGCCTGTATAGGCGCACAGTATAGTGCCAGATGTTCCATTGCGCACTCCTAATCATTTTTGATGTACTTTTGAAGCAAAACGCATGTATTCGCTTTCCGATTTCGATTTTAATTTGCCGCAAGAAAACATTGCGCAAACTCCGTTGGCCGAGCGCAGCGCCTCGCGCCTGTTGCATCTGGACGGCGACGCCCTGGTCGACCGCCAGTTCGCCGACATCGTCGGGCTGTTGCAGGCGGGCGACCTGCTGGTGATGAACGATACGCGCGTACTCAAGGCGCGCTTCTTTGGCGTCAAGGAAAGCGGCGGCAAGATCGAGGCGCTCGTCGAGCGCGTGCTCGATGACCGCACCGTGCTGGCCCAGGTGCGCGCGTCGAAGTCGCCGCCGCCCGGCTGCCGCATCCGCCTGGCCGACGCCTTCGACGTGACGGTCGGCCAGCGCGCCGGCGAATTCTTTACCCTGCACTTCGAGGCCGACGTGTTCGAGCTGATCGAGGCGCATGGCCGGCTGCCGCTGCCGCCGTACATCGAACACGATGCGGACGCATTCGACGAAACGCGCTACCAGACCGTGTTCAACAAGGTGCCCGGCGCTGTCGCCGCGCCGACGGCCGGCCTGCATTTCGATCAGGCCCTGCTCGATCAATTGAAGGCCAAGGGCGTCAACTTCGCCTATGTGACCCTGCACGTGGGCGCTGGCACCTTCCAGCCCGTGCGCACGGAGGTGCTGGCCGAGCACAAGATGCATACCGAGTGGTACACCATGCCGCAGGAAACCGTCGATGCCGTGCGCGCCGCGCAGCTGGCCGGGCGCGACGTGGTCGCCGTCGGTACGACCAGCCTGCGCGCGCTGGAATCGGCCTCGCAAAGCGGCCAGCTGGTGGCGGGCAGCGCCGACACGGCCCTGTTCATCACGCCCGGCTATGCGTTTAAAACGGTGACGCGCTTGATCACCAACTTCCATTTGCCGAAGTCGACCCTGCTGATGCTGGTGTCGGCCTTTGCCGGCTATGCGCCGATCCGCAGCGCCTACGCGCATGCGATTGCGCAGAATTACCGTTTCTTCAGCTATGGCGACGCGATGCTGCTCACCACGCAATCGCGCGCTCCGCTGAACCTTGATACTCCCGTGAAAGACTGACATGCTGGAATTTACATTACTCAAGACCGACACGAGCGGCCTGACCAAGGCACGCCGCGGCACCTTGAAACTCAACCATGGCGTCGTGCAGACGCCGATCTTCATGCCAGTGGGCACTTACGGCTCGGTGAAAGCCATGTCGCCGCTGGAACTCAACGAGATCGACGCGCAGATCATTTTGGGCAACACTTTTCACTTGTGGCTGCGTCCAGGCAACACCGTCATGGAGAAATTCGGCGGCTTGCATGGTTTCATGGGCTGGAACAAGCCGATCCTGACGGATTCCGGTGGTTTCCAGGTGTTTTCCCTGGGCGCCATGCGCAAGATCACGGAAGAGGGCGTGCATTTCAATTCGCCCATCAACGGCGATAAATTGTTCCTCTCGCCGGAAGTGTCGATGCAGGTGCAGCGCGTCTTGAATTCCGACATCGTCATGCAGTTCGACGAATGCACGCCGTATGAAATCCAGGGCCGTCCGGCCACCATCGAGGAAGCGGCCAAGTCCATGCGCATGTCCTTGCGCTGGGCGCAGCGCTCGAAGGACGAGTTCCACCGCGGTGAAAACCCGAATGCGCTGTTCGGCATCGTGCAGGGCGGCATGTTCGAAATGCTGCGCGATGAGTCGCTGGCCAAGCTGGAAGAGATCGATTTCCCCGGCATCGCCATCGGCGGCCTGTCCGTCGGCGAGCCAAAGGAAGACATGATGCGCATGCTGGCCCACGTGGGCCCGCGCCTGCCGGCCAACAAGCCCCATTACCTGATGGGCGTCGGTACGCCGGAAGACCTGGTGGCGGGTGTGTCGAACGGTATCGATATGTTCGACTGCGTCATGCCGACGCGCAATGCTCGCAATGGCTGGCTGTTCACGCGTTTTGGCGACATCAAGATCAAGAACGCCAAGTACAAGGAAGACCAGGCGCCGCTGGACGAGACCTGCAGCTGCTACGCCTGCCGCAATTTCTCGCGTGCGTATTTGCACCATTTGCACCGCTCCAAGGAAATCCTCGGCGCGCGTTTAAATACCATCCACAACCTGCATTACTACCTGGACCTGATGCGCCAGATGCGCGAAGCGCTCGATGAAGACCGTTTCCACGCGTTTACGCTGCAATTCCACGTGGAACGCGCACGCGGAACTTAAGAAAACCTTAGCTTGCGCCCTGGCCGCAGCATGGCCGGAAGTTTTGTGTATTGGTGCTTGGACGGGGGCGATAAAGCATTGCATAATGCCTTTTTAGCCCCATTTGAAGCTGCCATGCCTGCAATTGGAGGCTTGGCGGATTGCCAATGCTAGAATACAGCGCTATTTTTTCAAACTGATTAGAACTGGAGTCACCGTGTTTTTCATTTCCAACGCTTATGCGCAAGCCCCAACCGAAGCCCTGGGCCTCGGCGGCAACCTGACCAGCTTCCTGCCGCTGGTATTGATGTTCGTGGTCATGTATTTCCTGATGATCCGTCCACAGCAAAAACGCGCCAAAGAACAACGGGCGATGATGGACGCGCTGGCCAAGGGTGACGAAGTCGTCACCGCCGGCGGCATGCTGGGCCGTGTTGTCAAGGTAGTGGACGCTTACGTCACCATCGAAGTGGCGACCGGCACCGAAATCACGGTGCAAAAGAGCTCCATTACCACCTTGCTGCCTAAAGGCACCCTGAAGGCGCTGTAATTCCTCGCTGTCATTGCCTCGGCAATGACTCAACGGGGCGGCTATCCGCCGCCCCTTGCGACGCCTCCGACGCTCAACACTGAACGCTGAATCAATATGAATCGCTATCCTGCCTGGAAATACATCATCATCGTCGTCGCCTTATTGCTGGGCGCACTCTATACGGCGCCCAATTATTTCGGTGAGTCACCGGCGCTGCAAGTAACCAGCGGCAGGTCGACCGTCAAAGTGACGGGCGAGCTGATGACGCAAGTCGAGCAAATATTGACGAAAGAGAACGTCAAGTCGGAAGGTGTCACCATGGATGGCGCCGGCAACCTCGCCTCCGTGCGCGTGCGTTTCGCCGATCCCGATACCCAGTTCAAGGCGAAACTGGTGCTGGAAAAGGACCTTAATCCCGATACGACCGATCCCGCGTACATCGTGACGGTCAACCTGCAAGCCAATACGCCAGTGTGGATGCAAAAATTGCATGCCTTGCCCATGTTCCTGGGCCTGGACTTGCGCGGTGGCGTCCACTTCCTGATGCAGGTCGATGCGAAAGCCGTACTGAACAAGAAAGTCCAGGGCGTCCAGTCCGCCGCGCGTAGCGTGTTGCGTGACAAGAATATTCGCCACGCCGGCATCGAGCGCGTGGGCGACAGCGTCCAGATCAACTTCCGCGACGCGGAAACGCGCCTGAAGGCAAAAAATGTGTTGTCCGACCAGATGACGGAACTGGCGTTCGCCGATGCGGGCGAAGGCAGCGACCTGAAACTGAACATCACCCTGAAGCCGGCTGCCCTGAAGGCAACCATCGATGAAGGCGTGAAACAGAATATCTCCACCCTGTCCAAGCGCGTCAACGAGCTGGGCGTGGCCGAGCCGCTGATCCAGCA
Source organism: Janthinobacterium sp. Ant5-2-1 (assembly GCF_001445815.1). Taxonomy (NCBI): domain Bacteria; kingdom Pseudomonadati; phylum Pseudomonadota; class Betaproteobacteria; order Burkholderiales; family Oxalobacteraceae; genus Janthinobacterium; species Janthinobacterium sp. Ant5-2-1. The sequence continues at coordinate 25,567 of NZ_LNCE01000085.1, forward strand.
GCAAGGTCCTGACCGCATCGTGGTGCAATTGCCTGGCGTGCAGGACGTGGCCCGCGCGAAAGCCATCATCGGCCGCACGGCCACCCTGGAAGTGCGTCTGGTCGATGAAACTATCGTGCCTGGCACCGAACTGTCGAGCGCCATCCCGTTCAACTCGGAACTGTTCACCGTCGGCAAGGGCGTACCTGTCGTGCTGGCGAAGGACGTGATCCTGACGGGCGACTATATCTCCAGCGCCACGGCCAGCTTCGACCAGAACCAGCAGGCGGCCGTATCGATCGACCTGAACGGCGACGGCGGCCGCAAGATGCGCGAAGCGACGCGCGAACGCGTAGGCAAGCGCATGGCCATCGTGCTGTTTGAAAAGGGCAAGCCGGAAGTGCTGTCGGTTGCCACCATCCAGCAGGAACTCGGTTCGCGCTTCCAGATCACCGGCATGGGCGGCGCGGAAAACGCCAATGAACTGGCGCTGCTGCTGCGCTCGGGCGCCCTGTCCGCACCGATGACCGTCATCGAGGAACGCACGATCGGACCGCAGCTGGGCGCGGAAAACATCGCCAAGGGCTTCCACTCGACCTTGTACGGCTTCATCGCCATCGCCATCTTCATGATCGCCTACTACATGCTGTTCGGCGCCTTCAGCGTGCTGGCCCTGGCGGCCAACCTGCTGTTGCTGATCGCCTTGCTGTCGATGATACAGGTGACGTTGACCTTGCCCGGTATCGCCGCTATCGCGCTGGCGCTGGGTATGGCGATTGACGCCAACGTGCTGATCAATGAACGTATCCGCGAGGAGCTGCGCGCCGGCAATACGCCGCAAGCGGCGATCGCCGCCGGCTTCGACCGCGCCTGGGCCACGATTCTCGACTCGAACGTGACCACCCTGATCGTCGGCCTGGCGCTGCTGGCCTTCGGCAGCGGCCCCGTGCGCGGCTTCGCTGTCGTGCATTGCCTGGGTATTCTGACCTCGATGTTCTCCTCCGTGTTCGTTTCGCGCGGCGTGGTCAACCTCTGGTATGGCCGCAAGAAAAAGCTGACGACCTTGTCGATCGGCACGGTGTGGGTGCCGGGCACCAGCAAATAAGCGGCGTCCCCGACTCACTCCATAGCGACAACAGCGATCGCGTCCGGTGGCACAGCCGCCGGACGCACAGAATAGAACTCAGAGGATTTCATGGAATTTTTCCGGATCAAAAAAGATATTCCCTTCATGCGCCATGCGTTGATTTTCAACGTGATTTCGGCCGTGACCTTCCTTGCCGCCGTCTTCTTCCTGGTGCACAAGGGCTTGCACCTGTCCGTCGAATTCAAGGGCGGCACCTTGATGGAGGTGAAATACCCGAAGGCAGCCAATCTTGAAGGCATACGCGGCACCCTGATCAAGATGGGCTATGAAGAGCCAGGTGTGACCAGCTTCGATACGGCGCGCGACGTGATGATCCGCCTGCCCGTGGAAAATGGCGTCAGCGCCGCGAACACGTCGCAGCGCGTGTTCGAAGCCTTGTGCAAGGCCGAGCAAGGCACGACCAAGGGCATCGATACCGTCACCGAAAAGGGTGAGCACGTCATCAAGAGCGCGTGCATGGACGCTGCCGGCAGCGAAGCGGTCGTGCTGCAGAAAGTCGAATTCGTCGGCCCGCAAGTGGGCGAGGAACTGGCGCAGAATGGCTTGAACGCGCTGGTGATGGTGATTCTGGGCGTGATGATCTACCTGGCCATCCGCTTCGAGTGGAAATACGCCGTCTCGGCCATTATCGCCAACTTGCATGACGTGGTGATCATCCTGGGCTTCTTCGCCTTCTTCCAGTGGGAATTCTCGCTGACGGTACTGGCGGCGATCCTGGCGGTGCTGGGCTATTCCGTCAACGAATCGGTGGTGATCTTTGACCGTATCCGCGAAAACTTCCGCAAGCAGCGCAAGGCGAGCGTGCATGAAGTGATCGACAGCGCGATCACCAGCACCATTTCGCGTACCATCATCACCCACGGCTCGACCCAGATGATGGTGCTGTCGATGCTGGTCTTCGGCGGCCAGACCCTGCACCACTTCGCACTGGCGCTGACCATCGGTATCTGCTTCGGTATTTACTCGTCCGTGTTCGTCGCGGCCTCGATCGCCATGTGGCTGGGCGTCAAGCGCGAAGACTTGATCAAGCCGGTCAAGGAAAAAGACGAAACCGACGGCGCCGTGGTGTAAGCGCAGGGTTTTTTGCAGCTTGAATGAAAGAACGATCACCGTTTGCGGTGGTCGTTTTTTTTTGTGACGGATGACGATGAAGCGTTTTTTATGGGTAGGTCTGATGGCGGGCGTGACGGCATGCGCGGGCGCCGCCGATTTCAGCCGTGTCGATGCCGGCAGCATCGCCATGCGCGGCCCGATTGCCGAGGGCGACGTGGACAAGCTGCGGCTGCTGGCCACGCCGGGCACCGCGCTGTTGCGCGTCAATAGCGACGCGGGCGACCCGCAGGCAGCGATGCAGCTGGCCCGCCTGGTGCGCCAGCTGCGGCTCGACATCGCCATCGACACGATGTGCGCGGGCAGCTGCGCCCTCTACGTTTTCCCTGCTGCGCTGCGCAAGAGCATTCCCGCCGACGCCGTGCTGGCGCTGCAGGAATCGGCTTTCCTGCGCGCGCGGATGGACCGGGTGCAGATGCGCCGCAGCCTGGTTGACGCTGGCGTGGCGGCCGAGGACCTGGACAGCGAAACGGCGGCGCTGGCGAGCCAGTTGGCAGAGACGGCGGCGCAGGAAGCGGCGTTTGCCTTGGAGTTGGGCATTGCCCCCGCCTTTTACCGCGACTTCCGGCAAGTGGCGGCGCAGGCCGATAGCGTGCGCCAGCGCTTTCCCGACCAGGAAGCGGCCGTCTACTGGTGGCCGGCCGCCGCCCGGCTGCAGCGCTGCTATGGCATCGGCCGCGTGCAAGAGGGGAAGCGCGCGGCGCGCATGCTGCCCGACGGCTATCTGTATGTGCCGGCCCTGTCGGCCCTCGTCATGGGCGACCAGGCTTTGCAGGTCTGTCCATGAGCCGCAGCGGCCGTTTGTTCCTGCTGATGGACGCCATGCGCGCCAAGCGCGTGCCCGTTACGGCGGCCCAGCTGGCGCAGCAGCTGGGGGTATCCGAGCGCACGATTTACCGCGATATCCAGACCCTGGCCGAACTGGGCGCGCCCCTGCAGGGCGAAGCCGGCATCGGCTATGTGCTGCGCCGCGGCGCCTTCCTGCCGCCGCTGATGTTCGGTCCCGATGAACTGGAAGCGCTGGTGCTGGGGGCGCGCTGGGTGCGCCGGCAAGGTGATGCGGGCCTGGCGCAGGCGGCCAGCAATGCCCTGGCCAAGATCGCCGCCGCTTCGCCGCGCGACTTGCGCGACAGCATGGCCGAGACCAGCTTGTGGGTGCCGCTGGGGCGTCCCGCCGATGGCACGCAGCCGGCCGACCGTTACGTGCAGCCCGTGCGCGAGGCGATCCGCTACGAACAGAAGCTCACGCTCGCCTATCAGGATGAGCATGGCAGCGCCACCTCGCGCACGGTGTGGCCGTTTGCCCTGGCTTTTTTCGAAGGCAAGCGCCTGCTGGCCGCCTGGTGCGAGCTGCGCGGCGATTACCGGCATTTCCGTATCGATCGCATCGCCGACGTGCTGCAGCATGCGGAGCGCTATCCCACGCGGCGCCATGTGCTGCTCGATGCCTGGCGCAAGGCGCACGAGATTGACCCGGAATCCTGACATTCGCTCCTGACAAAAACTGTCAGTGACGGCGACTACGATGGTGGCTTCTTCACTCACCGGAGCCATCTATCATGCGCCTGTACCACCACCCCATGTCTTCGAATGCCCGCCGTACGCTGATGACGGCGATCCACCTCGGCTTGCCGCTGGAGCTGGCCGAAGTCGACCTGATGAATGCGGACGACCGCCGCCGTCTGCTCGAACTGAACCCGAACGGCAAAGTGCCCGTGCTGGCCGATGGCGATTTCCTGCTGTGGGAATCGTGCGCCATCATGCAATACCTGGCCGAGCAGGTGCCGGGCCAGACGATTTACCCGCAGGCGCCGCAAGCGCGCGCCGACGTCAACCGCTGGCTGTTCTGGGCCGCGCAGCACTTTGCGCCCGCCGTCAGCGTGCTGGCTTGGGAGCGCGCCTGGAAAGGCATGACGGGCAATGGTCCGGCGGACCCGCTGGAAGAGGCGCGCGGCGAGCATGAACTGCATGCCTGCGCCGTGGTGCTGGACGCGCACCTGGCGCAGCGTGAGTGGCTCTGCGGCGATGCCTTGACCCTGGCCGAGTTCGCCGTCGCCGCGCCGCTGATGTACAGCGAGGCCGTGCGCTTGCCGCTGGCGCAGTACCAGCACATCCAGGCGTGGTTTGCTCGCGTGCGGCAGCTGCGCGCCTGGCAGGAAACGGACGTGGAACTGTTGCCGGGATAATCTGCGTGCTAAGTGAGCCAGCGCACGGAGCCGGCGCGGCGCAGCGCATAAGATAGGGCTGTCTCTTTCAGGACATCCCTAGCTTTGGACTTTACCCGCTTTCGAGCGGGTTTTTTTTGTTTGGAATGCTTGGCGCCTGCTGCTGATAGTGAGTGCTTGCATTTGGTGCGGCAGGCAGCCTAGTGCACGAGCACCTTCAGCAGCGACTGCACTTCATCATCCGATTCTTCCATGATGCTCGACAAGGTCGCATCGTCGCCGATCAGGCAATCGATGCTGCGCGCGGCGCGGGCGGCCCGCACGGCGATGGCGGCCGGGCTTTCGTTGAGCGGCGACGAGACGGGCGCCAGGTCATTTGCCAGCAGCAAGGTGTCGCCCAGCGATTCGGGCGGGATGGCGCGCAAGCCTTCCCACAGAGCGTCGATGGCGCCCATCACCGCTTCCGGCACTTTCAGTTTGGTCAGGACGCCATGGCCGATGGCCTGTTCGCCATGTTCGACCCAGTCCTCCGGTTCGCCGTCGAGGATGCCGGGGAATTCGGCCGCGCGCGACAGCAGATAAAAGCCGCCCACTTCATGCATGATGCCGGCAAACAGGGCCGTATCGGGGTCCACCTTGGTGACGCGGCGGGCCAGTACCTGCGACAGGGCCGCCACGTGGGCCGTATGCTCCCACAGCTGGTTAGCCTTCGCCTGCAGCACGGGATCGGTGATGGTGCTGCCCAGCTGGCGCACGATCAGCGACGCCACCACCGATTGCAAGGTACGCACGCCGAGCCGCTGCACGGCGTTGCGCACGCTGGTGATTTCGTTGCCGGAACGGTTGAACGCCACGGAATTGGCGATGGCCACCGTGCGCGCCGCCAGCAGCGGGTCAGCCTGCACCAGCTTGGCGGCGGCCTCGATATGGCAGTCGGGATCGGCCAGCGCCTCTTGCAGCTTGAGCGAAGCGTCCACATTGGCAGGAAAGGTCAGCTCGCCACGAGCGGCTTGTGCGGCGATGCTTTTAAAGGCGTCGAGTCTGTTCATTGAAAAAATTATACTCGCAATATTTCCGTACGGAACTTTTTAAGCATGATCTTTTCGCAAACAGCCTGGCAAAAGGCAAGCAAAGCCCCATAAACGGAAAAAGGCATGCCGCTGGATCAGCGGCATGCCCTTTTTGGATCATGCGAGCGTTATCAGTCTGCTTCGCTAAATATCGCGTCGCAGCCTTCAACGAGTTCGTCGCTGTCTTCCAGCTCATCGGTCAAGCCCAGGTCGAACAGTTCCTCGACGGCGTTCATGAAGCTGTTGTGCTTGGTGGCGCCGATCAGGCGGTAGATTTCACCGTCTTCATTGCGCACGCCGATGATCAGTTTTTCCTGGCGCACCAGTTCCGGCGTGCTGGCGTTGAGCAGCAGGTTGCCGATGATGTGTTTATCGAAATGAGCAGGCTTTTTGCCTTCGAGCAGTGAGGTTTTCAACTTGGTTTCCTTTGTCTTGTTTGAATGTCTGTGCTTGGTGAATAGTCAGCCGTGGCCGTTGGCGATGACGTGTTTCAAGCCCGCCAGGGTGGTTTCCAACCGCATGAAATCGTCTTCGGTATAGCCGTCGAACAGGCGCTGGCCCTGCTTTGTCAGCTTGGGGAACACGTCATGAAACACCTGTTCGCCCTCGCAGCTCAGGCGCACGTAATAGGAACGCTTGTCGCGCGGACAACGTTCGCGTATCACCAGCCCCTTTTGTTCCAGCCGGTCCACCACGCCCGTCAAAGTTCCCTTGGTAATCAGGGTTTTCTGGCCCAGTTCCTTGTAGGACATGCCGCGGGTGTTGCCGAGCGTGGCGATGATGTCGAATTGCGCATGCGTCAAGCCGTACTGGCGCACGAAGTCGCTAGAAAACCGCTCGAAGCCTTGCATGCATTCGGCCAGCAGCCGGATACTTTTTAAATATCGTTCACCCATGGTGGTGATTATATCCTTCCGCTCCGCTTTTTTCCGCCGCGCCTGGATGCACCCTTGCATGAGGGGCTGAATGGGGCGGAAGTCCGGTATCATGTGGGCAACTCAGCCCTTGCCCCTGGCCCGCCTCGCCGATGTCCTTCGCTAATCTTTCCCGTATCGGCCTCGACAAACCGCTGCGTTTGCTGCTGGTGCATGCCGGCGACGCCGAGTCGATTACCTGGGCCGGCCTGGTGCAGCCGCTGCGCCTGTGCGCGCGGGCGCTGGGGCCGGAGGCCCTGCAACTGGACGTGCGCACGCCGGAGCAGGTGGCCGCGCAGGGCGGCAACTGGCATATCGCGCTGCTGGTGGCCGACGAGACGCAGGCGCCGCTGCGCGCCGAGCTGTGCCGGGCCGTAATCGAGCGCTGCCGTTCGGCGCCATTCTGGGGCGGCGTGGGCGCGGCCGTGCTGTGGCTGGCCGACGCGGGCGTCATGGATGGCGTGCGCATCGCCTTGCCGTGGGCCCTGTACGCGGATGCGGAAGCGAAGGCGGAACGGGCCATCCTGACGCCGCATTTGTTCGACATTGATGGCCCGCACATCACCTGCTGCGGCGGCGCGGCCAGCATCGATTTTTCGCTAACCCTGATCGAGACCATCTTTGGCGCCGACGTGCAGGCGCTCGTCAAGGAAGCGCTGTGCGTGGACAAGGTGCGCGGCAAGGAAGAGCGCCAGAGGGTGGCCTTGCAGGCGCGTTTCGGCGTGCTGCAGCCCAAGCTTTCCGAGGCGGTGACCTTGATGGAAGCCAATATCGAGGAACCGCTGTCGACGGATGACATCGCCAGCCTGGTGGGCCTGTCGCGGCGCCAGCTGGAACGGCTGTTCAAGCAATACCTGGGCAGCTTGCCATCGCGCTACTACCTGGAGCTGCGCCTGCAACGCTCACGGCAACTATTGCTCGACACACATTATTCCATCGTGCAAGTTGGCCTGATGTGCGGCTTTTCCTCCGGCTCGCACTTTTCCACGGCCTTTGGCACCCTGTTTGGCAATACCCCGCGCGAAGAGCGGCAAAGAAAGCTGATGCCGCCTGTTTGATTAAAGCAAGCCCGGCTGTGATGAATTGTGAAAATCCTTGTCGCAGATTCAAAAGAGTTTTAGCATCCCGCTTTTTATAATGCAGTACACACGTAGCTGTCGTAGCTGCGGAGTACCTAACATATTGATGGGGAAATGCTATGAATGCCAAGCTTGATTCGACCGTAACGGCTCGTCCAGTCACCCGGGAAACCTTTGACCAGGTCCTCGTTCCTACCTACGCCCCTGCAGCCATGGTGCCCGTGCGCGGTTCCGGTCTGGATCTGTGGGACCAGTCAGGCAAGCATTACCTCGATTTCACCTCCGGCATCGCCGTCAACAGCCTGGGCCACTGCCATCCGGCCCTGGTCGACGTGCTGACCAAGCAAATCAATAATTTGTGGCATTTGGGCAACGGCTACACCAACGAGCCTGTCCTGCGCCTGGCGCTGGCCCTGACGGAAGCGACTTTCGCCGACCGCGCCTTCTTCTGCAACTCGGGCGCGGAAGCCAACGAAGCGGCCCTGAAGCTGGCGCGCAAGTACGCGCACACCAAGTTCGGCGCGCACAAGTCGCGCATCATCTCGTGCTTCAGCTCCTTCCACGGCCGCACCCTGTTTACGGTCTCCGTCGGCGGCCAGGCCAAGTATACGGAAGGCTTCGAGCCGCTGCCGCCATCGATCGATCACATCGCCTACAACGACATCGAAGCGGCGCGCGCCGCTATCGGCGATGACGTGTGCGCCGTGATCGTCGAGCCGGTACAAGGCGAAGGCGGCGTGGTGCCGGGCAATCCGGAGTTCCTCAAGGAGCTGCGCGCCCTGTGCGACAAGACGGGCGCCCTGCTGATTTTCGACGAAGTCCAGAGCGGCATGGGCCGCACCGGCGCCTTGTTCGCCTACATGGGCTACGGCGTTACGCCGGACATCCTGACGGCCGCCAAGGCCCTGGGCAACGGCTATCCGATCGGCGCCATGCTGACCACGAATGAACTGGCGCAGACCCTGGCCGTCGGCACCCACGGCACCACCTACGGTGGCAACCCGCTGGCCGCCACCGTGGCCCTGACCGTGCTGGACACGATCAACACGCCGGCATTCCTGGCGCGTGTGAAAGAAGCGAGCGTCAACACCATCGCCATGCTGCAAGGCTTGATCACGGATTACCCGCAAGTGTTCTCCATCGTGCGCGGCAGCGGTTTGCTGCTGGGCCTGGTCGTCACCGATGCCTACAAAGGCCGCGCGAAAGACATCCAGAAAGCGGCCGAAGCGCAAGGCTTGATGGTGCTGATCGCCGGCATGGACGTGGTGCGTCTGGCGCCGGCCCTGATCGTCTCGGACGAGCAGATCGCCGAAGCGGGCCGTCTGCTGCGCGCCGCCATCGACGGCATGCTGAAAGCCTGAAGCTAGCCCCGCTCCTGTTTGATCACCGGCCCGCCGCTTTGCTGCGGGCCGGCTTGGTTCTACCCGGGTATTCAGCCCAAGTATCGTCAGCATTGAAGGAGTACCCATGTATGTTGTCCGTCCGGTAGAAATTGCGGATATTGCAGCCCTCGAAGCGCTGGCCGCAGTCACCATGCCGGGTGTCCATACCCTGCCGAAGACGCGCGAAAAAATCGCCGCCTCCGTCGAGCGCTCCATCGCCTCGTTTGCCGCCCATGTCGACATCCCCAGCGAAGAGTCGTATCTCTTCGTGCTTGAATCCCTGCTCGACAAGAGTATTGCTGGTACGGCCGCCATCTTTGCCTCGGCCGGCTCGAACGGCACCTATTTTTCCTTCCGCAACGACGTTATCCAGCAAGTCTCGCGCGACCTGAACATCAGCCACAGCGTGCATGCGCTGACCCTGTGTTCCGAGTTGACGGCGTACTCGCAGCTGTCCGGATTCTACGTGCGCAACATGGAGCAGGCGGGCCTGGAAGCGGCCTTGCTGTCGCGTGCGCGGCTGCTGTTCGCCGTGCTGGCGCCGCACCGCTTCGGCGACCGCTTCTTCGTGCCGCTGGCCGGCATCACGGACGCCGATGGCCAGTCGCCATTCTGGGATGCGCTGGGCCGCAAGTTCTTCCAGATGGATTTCCTCGATGCCGAAAAAGTCATCGGCGGGGCGCGCAACCGCACCCTGATCGTCGAACTGATGCCGCACTACCCCGTGTACGTGCCGCTGCTGCCCGGCGACGCGCAGGCGGCCATGGGCCAGATCCACCCGAGCGGCGAACTGGCGTTCAATCTGCTGACGGAAGAAGGCTTCGAAGCGGACGATTACATCGACATCTTCGATGGCGGCCCGATCCTGCAGGCGCACAAGCATGCGCTGCGTTCGTTTACGGGTTCGCTCACGCGCCGCGTCGTCGCGGGCGTCACGCCCAGCCGCACGGGCCTGAAAGTGCACTATGCGGTCGCTTCCGGCGCCGAGCGCAATTTCCGCGCCGTCACCTTCACGTGCGATGCGCTCGAAGCGCAGGACACCGTCGGCTTGCCGGCAGACTTGCTCGAAGCGCTGGCCGTGGCCGAAGGCGACAGCGTCATTTGCGTGCGTATCTAAGGGAGTTAATTTTATGCTAGTAGTACGCGCCATCAACGCCAATGACCTCGATGCCCTGTATGGCCTGGCCAGCCAGGTCGGCACCGGCATGACCACCCTCAAGCCGGACATGAAAATGCTGGGCGACCGCCTGGCCATCGCCTGCGCCTCGTTCGCCGAAACCATCCCGCCCGAAAAGCGCGACTACATGTTCGTCATGGAGGATACCGACACGGGCCGCCTGGCCGGCGTGTGCGCCATCAAGGGCGCGGTGGGTCTGGACGAACCGTTCTATAACTACCGCATCGGCACGCTGGTCCATTCCAGCCGCGAGCTCGATGTGTTTACGCGCATGGAAACCCTGTACCTGTCGAACGACCTGACGGGCAGCACGGAACTGTGCTCGCTGTTTCTGCACCCCGATTACCGCAGCGGCAACAACGGCAAGCTGCTGTCGAAAAGCCGTTTTCTCTTCATCGCCCAGTTCCCGCAACTGTTCACGGAAAAGCTGATCGCGGAAATGCGCGGCTACCAGGCACCGGACGGCAGCTCGCCGTTCTATGAAGGCCTGGGCCGCCATTTCTTCAAGATGGATTTCCACCACGTCGACGACTTGACGAGCCTGGGCAAAAAATCGTTCATCGCCGAACTGATGCCGCGCCAGCCCATGTACGTGGCCTACCTGCCTGACGAAGCGCAGGAAGTCATCGGCAAGGTGCATCTGAGCACGGCGCCTGCGCGCCGCCTGCTGGAACAGGAAGGCTTGCACTTCGAAGGCTATGTCGATATTTTCGACGCCGGTCCCGTGCTGCAGGCGCGCGTCTCCGAACTGCGCGCCATGCGCGACAGCATGCCGGCCGTGCTCGACGCGGCGACTGTGCCAGTGCCTGCGCCGGAAGCGTGCGGCGATGCCGCCCAGGCCGAGCCTTACCTGGTGTCGAACACCGACCTGAAAGATTTCCGCATGATCGTCACCAGCGCCAATCCGCACAGCGGCAAGATCGCGCTCGATGACGATGAACTGCATCTGCTGCGCTGCCATCACGGCGACACCGTGCGCACCTTGTCACTCAACCCGAGGAAGCATCCCCATGTCTAACGTATTGAATGCATCTACCGCAGCATCGAACTTCATCAACGGCGCCTGGCTGCCAGGCACGGGCCGCGAACTGCTCACCATCGATCCGTCGAACGGCAAGCAGACCTGGGCCAGCCTGGAAGCGACGGAACGCGAAGTCGAGCAGGCATGCCAGGCCGCGCGCGCCGCTTTCGAAGCGTGGGCTGACACGCCCGTCGACGAGCGCATCGCCATCTGCGTGCGCTTTCGCGAACTGCTGAAGGAACATGCGGAAGCGCTGGCGCTACTGATCTCGGAAGAAGTAGGCAAGCCGCTGTGGGAGTCGCGCACGGAAGTGGCCACCATGGCCAACAAGATCGATATCTCGGTGCAGTCGTACAACGCGCGCACGGGCATCACGCAAAGCAAGATCGCCGATGGCGACGCCGTGCTGCGCCACCGCCCGCATGGCGTGTTCGGCGTGTTCGGCCCGTACAATTTCCCCGGCCACCTGCCCAACGGCCACATCGTGCCGGCCCTGATCGCCGGTAACACCATCGTCTTCAAACCGAGCGAATATGCGCCGCGCACGGCCATCAAGACCGTGCAGCTGTGGCAGCAGGCGGGCTTGCCGGATGGCGTCGTCAACCTCGTCAACGGCGGGGGCG